>JAYWCE010000035.1:0-2267 GCA_043780775.1 Candidatus Altimarinota bacterium
CCGCTCATCGATCGCTATGATCGCAATATCGGGTGATGGAGCGAGATGATGGGTATATATCCGATCCTGCCAGACTCCGCCAGTCGTCCGATAGACAAAAAATCAATTGATCGCATTCGAGAACTCTGCAGAGAAAATCATAATACTCCCGAATATGAGAGTGAGAGAGAGGAGAGATACTATGAGAATATGTTTGAGATTTCGGAGTTTCTTCATATACTTAGGATATCACTAACTCGCATAATATGCAAAAATCTGGATTATTTGCTCTCATTCGTGAAGAAGTCACTCGAGCGCTCATTTTTGGTGTCGCTTTTGTCGTCATCGTATCTGTAGGATTCACGGGAGTGGCCTATGCGGCAAATGGGGGAATATTCGGAGAATTGCTCAACAAGATACTGGTTACACCTTGGGACAATGCAGTCAATGATGGAACTGTGAAAAATGCATCAAAATTGAATTGAATGCTTCCAGCAGAATTTGTCCCTGTTGCTATCAATCCAGCCAATCGCAGCTGTGCAACGAACAAGTGTATCACAGGGTTTCAGCCTGATGGAACAGTGATCTGTACTCCTTAACAGTCAAGGTCGAGTACCCAATCTGTAGTTGCAATCATACTCCGAAATCCATAAGAAAATCCCCATGCAAAAACTCTCTCTCCTCCCACTCCTCCTCGTCACTGGTATCGGAGCCGTATGGGCGTCGACTCTGATGTTCCCCAACACGAACGAGTTCCCGAGATCACCCGGATGAGCGGGTACGATCAGTGGTGCTCTGGCACTTTTTGGAGCTGATGGTACAGCTACCAATACTGACAAACTCAACTGACTCTCAGCGAGTGGATATCTCCAAAATAAAGACTGTAGTGGGGAGCCGATCAACAAGGTCTGGGTCGGAGTCGATGCCACGGGTAAGGCGATCTGTGGTACGAGGAATACGCTCCTCGCGATCGGTACGATCTCTGAGAAATGAGGAACATTCATAGTATGGCGAGGTTGATCAATGATAGCTTCCCCTATCGGGACTACAGTATACGAGGGAGATACGATCATCACAGATAGTACCGGAACCGGTACCATCGCATTCATCGCGGATGAGTCGATCCTGCGTCTCGATACGAGTACTACGGTCGAGCTCTCAGTCGGACAGCTCTCTGGTCAGTCAGTTGCTCAGGCGATACTCTCTGATGGTCGACTCTGGGGTCGTATCCTCACGAGTACAGGGGTCAATCTCGGAGGATGAGGACTGGTCGCAGGAGTCAGATGAACGAGTGTGAGTATCGAACGACCAGGGACAACATGACCATATGTGATCTCTGTTATAGATTCAGTGAATAATGGAACGACAGCAGATACAGCTGCAGCCACTCTCTCATCCATTGGAGTTACTCCCCCTGCTACGTGAACCCCGAGGATACTTTCTGCCTGATATCAGGTATCAGTATCTAGTAGTCCGTATACCTGAAATATACCTACTCCCCAACTGATCGGCAAGACCGCTCTCCTCACCACCTCACCATGGATCCGAGACAACACGAGAGCAGATATCGACTATCTCTATCATAATCGATCAGTCACTAGAGTACTACAAGAATATGATGTTACTATGCCTAGTAGTGTGACCAATGAAGTCCTAGATGCTCTCTGTCCTACACTTGCATGACAGAATCTGATATACTGGACATCACTCATCGGGACGAGCCTAGAAAAATGTAAAGATAGTAGACTTGTGGCATTTGCAGACTATACACGACCAGGTGTATCATGAGCTGGCATTATCTCACCAGCACCTCTATATACATCGTGAAGTACTATCTGAGTTACATCATGAGGATGAACATGGAGTACTGCCTGATATAGTATCATAGACGCCTGAGATAAAATACAATATCCTATAACTGGACTATCACTCGCAAATAAGACCATCACGATAGAGTTGGTTAATGAACCAAACCCCAGTAATCCAACAGGTACGATACTTGATTTAGGTACTGTATGTAATATAAGCTGGAAGAAAAGTATTAGATCGTGGGCATCAACTTGTTTGGATACGACGAGTACATCAACAAAGTTGATTGCTAATATACCAACATGAATATCACAATTCTATATTGGAAACCAACTGAATTGAACATTGCCAATATGAGCGACTATCCGATCAATTAGTATCAAGTAAGGGCTACCCCAGCCTAAAGGCGTGGGGCTTGCCCGTTCTCGTATACTCCAAATATCTATTCTCTTTCTAGACATTATTGTCACTGGTCATCA
>JAYWCE010000036.1:0-6402 GCA_043780775.1 Candidatus Altimarinota bacterium
GTCCCTCACTGGATCGGATAGGCTGCCGTATCCGTGAATGCGACGAAGTGCACCGAGTGATTGTCGATGTAGTCGAGACAAGCGAGTCCTGCGACTGCCCGTCATTCACTGTACACGAGCCACTGTCTCACCTTATCAGGAGCAAACGACCTGATCCGCTTGTAGTTGTGGATGTAGTCATTTTTTATCATCTTGTAGTTCCAGCTCTTTACATGTGACGCCTGGAATGTCTCGATGAATATGTCGGCGTCGACTGCCCTGACCTCGGCTCCTGATTTTTCATATTTCTTCATGGCTCGGCGAGCTCGATCATTCCATTTTGACCGATAGTCTGGAGTGAGTTCGTTCACACTCGTCTCCTGGAAGTGATCGGTGAGCCAGAGCCTTTTCCATCACTTTGGTATATCTTGTCTCGCGTAGGGAATCCAGGTCACCATCGCGTGTTTGACTCATTCGGCCTTCAGCTTCTCGATATCTGGCTCTACATCGGTGCGTTCGTATTTCACCACATGGACTCGGTCTCCGAGGAGTCACTTTTTCCAGGCATATTGTGGGTGGTTCCCGATCTCGAATGTATGGATATTACCACACGACTCGATATAGGGTCGGTAGATCTCGGCACTGGTACGGTGGTAATAGAAATCTCGAGGATACTCAGATGGGAGGAGTTGCTTCATGGATTGAGTGTAGCAGTTTTGGATCAGAAAAACAAATATTATCGCTTGACCCGACAGGTCTCGAGATTGACCATGATATCCCAAGTCGCATAGAGGAGTCCGAGGGCTCATACGATCTTGATCTCGAGTCCGTCATAGGGGAGGAACGACATCAGTGGTAGGAGTCAAAATGAAGCAGCGAGGGTGAGTCCACAGCACGAACAACCCGAGAGGATCGTACCGATAGTTCCTCCAATGACTCATATGCCCGTTTTTCCACTCATATCTGCCCGTTTCCCATATGTCCAGCTCTTGTATCCGAGAGCGACGAGAAAGAGTGGGAATATGAGAATCATCACGACCGAGAGTACGATATCCGTGTAGGTATGGAGTTCTCCATAGTTGCCGAACATGATGCGTATATCTGTCATAGACCACCAGAGAGCTCAGGCGAGGAGGACGAGGATGATATAGGTGAGTATTCTCGCAGGAGATGAGAAGAGGTTTTTGAGATTGGAGTACATGATCTGTCGATGAGGAATATAGGACGATTATAGGGTATTTTTATTTTTTGTACAAGAGAATCCCCCTCTTTGCTCTCGCCAAATATGTGCAAATCACTCTAACACACCGAGAATATGCATCTCGTGAATACTACTCATGATGCCCAATCCATTCCATGATCGGAGTTGCAATCGGTGAGAGCCATCCATATGTATTACTACTACAGCTCGCTGGATCCGCTTTTTGATTGTATTCTATAGCGTCCTTGCTCACGAGGGTATCCCACTTTGCGAGTATCTCTGCTTGTGTACCAGTGCCATACCAGACAAGGAGACGATCCGCACTCCCGACGGGTGTATTGGCTGGATTCATCACGATCGAGCCATTGATGATATAGTAGAGCTGGTGTGTAGTATCCGCGAGATGCATGCTAGTGTATCCACTACTGAGATAGCTCGCTCCCATACCCCAGCCGATATTGGCAAAAAGGTCTCCCCAAGTGCTCGCCGCCATATGGACATGGACGAGTCATCCCTTGTTATCATGGAGATGGATACGATCGGCTGGGAGCACTCACTCAGTTATATTGCACCGAGATACCTCTTCCATATAGGTCACCGGTGAAAAATTAAACGGCTGGCCATCGATATATACCGCGAAATTGGCATGATGATGAGCTACATAGGGTCGTGGCGTGAATATATAGGTCGCGAATATGCTGATAACAATGAGGAGGAGACAGAGAAGATATTTTCACATATAAAAGAGAGTTATACTATTCGATCGCTTGGGCCATGACCTCGATACAACCGAGTGTGAGCCAGACGGTCGCGATGAGTCGTGGCTCGTAGATGTGGGCTCCGTAGAGTCCGACCATCAAGATGCCTCAGGTGGAGAGGAGGATTGCCTGGCGGATACTCGCATGGATGGTGGATATATGTACATCGCCTCGGTAGTATATTTTTTTCATAAAAAATAATGCCAAAGAGAAAAAACTGCTCCCAGTAAGGAATAGTCCCATGCTCATCAGTGAAAATCCCATCATCACATTGGTCGTCGGATCCATATACCAATAGAGCATCGCCATCGAGGCACTACTCGCTGCAAATATGAGAAATAAGATGAAGAAATAGGCCCGGAGTGGCATAATTATTTGACAAAAAAATAAAATCGGAGTACACTCAGATACAAGATATCCATTTTCGCTCCATTATCAAGTATACTATGCAAAAAACTCACCAAAAAACTACCGACTTTTTCTCAACATATCGCTCACGTCAGCTCCGAAAATATGCACTCTCAGGCGGTATCGCTGTATTCGTAGCATTCTCATTCGTCTCACTCATCAACTCACCACTTGATATGAACGGACTCATGGCGAGTATCGCGAATGTGACAGATACGCCCCACTATGATGCTGATCTCATCATGACTCGACAGGAGAATGCACTTACATTTATTTTTGGTACTCGAGCTGACAAAGTCGATACAGTTGATCTCACGCTCCTCGGAGATCCCAGTAGATTACACACTATCACATCCATCAATCCAGATGTTCGTATAGTAGGGCAATCAGATATGGGAGTCTATCATGTATCTATCGATATGCATGGTCGAGATATCGCAGTGGGGACTCGTATCGCAGAGCTCACAGTGAGTATCGACACTGGAACTACACTCTCACTCTCTGATACACAGTTCGTGAGTGGAGGGCAGAGGTACAGGATCACTAATAAGGGGGAATAGTATGAATGAGTTAAATATAACAGGTACTTTACGTGAAGATATGTGATGAAACTATACTTTTAGTGTGAAGGTATTTAAGGAATGGAAGAGAAGGTTCCAGGAGGCTTATTTTCGAGAATATGGTAGCTCTTTTAAGGATTCAGTTCCAAATTCTAAAGAGAGAGAGAGATATCTTATAAGGCAGCTCTAGGTATGCGAAGTATTGATGTATTCCAGACTGGTAATGTGTGATATTCAATTCCAGCAGCAATATATGATCGAGTTATCAAAGTATGAAATATACTTGCGAAAAAATAAATTTCTTTTTCCCACTTTTTCCCTATAATCCACGAGAAATCAGGGATTATACTTTTTGATTATGAGGCTATGCCTCTTAGTTCTACATTCCGCTCGAAAACGCCCCTTGCGAAGCATGGAAGTTATTATACCCTTGTGGTAACTCTTGGGGTATCGAGCGACTTCTATTTTCTCACTCTATTTGAACTATCTGTATCAGATAAATTTCGCTCGCTCAGAACTAAAAAGTAAACTTTTTATTCTTCACTCCACTCATCTATGAAAAAACACGATATACTCGAAAATATAAAAGTCGAAAAGCTCATATTCGGCGGATCAGGACTCGCCACCGCATCAGATGGTCGCAAGATCATCATCTCAGGTGGAGCCATCCCAGATGCGATCGTCGATCTGAGAATCACCAAGTCAAAAAAAAATCATCTCGAGGCTCAGATATATCGAACTATCAAAAAATCTCCAATCGAGATGACGATCCCATCGAACTGGCAACTCTATGGTGGTTGCAAGTGGCTCCCGATCCCCTATGACAAGCAACTCGAGATCAAAGAGCAGCAGATCACTGAGGCGTTCCACTCACTCAGAACAGAAACAACAGATACCACTTGGCACACGATCATCCGATCACCAGACTCAGAGCACTACCGCAACAAGGTAGAGTTCTCATGGGGCAAATATATCTCAGAACGAGAGGGGATGCACGATACGTATCGATTCGGATTCCATGTGCAGGGGCAGTTCGATCGGATCGAGGATTGTTGGTATTGTGTCCTCGCAGATGACCTGACCAATCAGGTATTTCGAGATATTGACACCTATGCTCGCGGATCGGATCTCCCTACCTATGATCCCAAGACAGCTATTGGATTCTGGCGGCATCTCGTCGTACGCAGAGCCAAGAAGACAGGAGAGACGATGCTCATCTTCTCAGTGAATGGAAACTGGGAGGCGGAGAAAATAGGAGTATTAGGAACAAAAGAGAAATTTTTCACAGAAATGATTCTACAATTGTCCGAAAAATATGAGAGTATATCGAGTATCTACTTCCTCGAGAATACGAGTCGAGCCGATGTGGTACAAGGGAATCAGGTACTCCTCTATGGATCACCGACTATCACGGATGAGCTCCTCGGTCTCACATTCGAGATCCAGCCGAAGTCGTTCTTCCAGGTGAATACTCTCGGAGCAGAGAAACTCTATCAGAGAGTGATCGACTCGATCCAGTACAAGTGAGGAGTGTTGCTCGATCTCTATGCAGGAACAGGTACGATCGGGATACTACTCGCAAATCAATTTGCCAAAGTATATTCCGTAGAGCTCATGAAATCATCCAGTGAAGATGGACACAAGAATTCGGATAGAAATAACGTGAAAAATGTCGAATTCGTGAATGCAAAAGTCGAGGACTTCGCTAAACAGTTCGCAACAGAATGAGGCAAAGCAGATACGATCGTCCTCGATCCCCCTCGAGATGGGCTCCACGCGAGTGCGATCCCTCATATTCTCGCCTTCGGTGCTCGTGAGATCATCTATGTCTCGTGCAATCCTGCGACTCTGGTACGAGATATCTCTATCATGCTCGGCCGAGACATGAGTCATCAGACGATTGATACGGATGCTACTGAGATGACAGAGATCGAGACTCCTGTAGACAAAAAAGAAACCAAAATCATTCTCCCACAGTATCGAATATCTGATATCACACCGATGGATATGTTCCCGCATACACATCATATTGAGACAGTGGTGAGACTCGAACTTCTCTAGTTAGCTACATTATGCATTCTCAATTCTCTACATTCATCTCTCGTCTCCCACTAGATACTCTATTCACGATCACTGGAGCCATCGAACAGCTTCGTAATTGAGATGTCTACTATCCATTTCGACAAGATTCAGATTTTCTCTACCTGACAGGACTCTCGGTGCCCAGTTTGGTTTTGACTATACATCGCTCAGACTCAGGAATACAACAACCTGGATTGTTTTGTTCCTCGCAATGACAGAAATCAGAGATCATCCTCTGGCGAGAGGGGATCACGGATAAGGATATAATATGGTGATCAGATAAGATATCTGATACTGAGATGACATGCATATCAGGGATAGAGGATATCCGAGATATCGAAGGACTCGAAAAATATAGAGAACAATTTGAAATAAAAAAGCAGATTCTTCCTCTGTCAGAATGACAAACTATAGAAACAAACCCCCCTGCCCCGCTTCGCTATAACTCGCTGCCAGAAGTGCAGACTCGAAACCTTGACAGGGGGGCCCGAGATATCATCCATTCACTCCGCCTGATCAAAACCCCCGATGAAATAGAGAAAATCCGAAAGGCCATCAGTATCTCTCAGGAGGCATTTGCTCATATTGAGTCGATTATGAAGCCGTGAATGTACGAATATGAGATCGAGGCGGAGATCGCTCGGGTTTTTCGCTCACATCATCTGACCGAGGCATATCCGAGTATCGTTGCATCAGGTCCGAATACCTGCGTGCTCCACTATACGGCTCATACGAGAAAACTCGAGTCGGGTGATCTCA
The DNA here is from genome assembly GCA_043780775.1 of Candidatus Altimarinota bacterium. Taxonomy (GTDB): domain Bacteria; phylum Patescibacteriota; class Gracilibacteria; order BD1-5; family UBA2023; genus JABFSX01. The sequence goes on from JAYWCE010000036.1 coordinate 5,748, forward strand.
TCCTCATCGATGCAGGAGCTGAGTATATGGGATATGCGAGTGATATGACTCGGACACTTATCGTATGATGAGTTCTTTCTGCTCGCAAGAGAGCAGTCTATGATGCTGTAGAGCGAGTCAAAAAAATTGCTGAAAACAACCTCAAATCAGGAATATCTCTCATAGCATATGAGCTCGTAGTGAGAACCGCAATGAATAGAGAACTCTGAGGGCTCTGACTCATCCCCCAGAATGCGAGTGAAGATGAAATTATACTCCTCTCAAAAAAATACTACCCACACAGAACCTCACACTTCCTCGGACTCGATGTCCATGATGTCGCGTCTCGTGATCAGATACTCGCTCCAGGTATGGTACTCACGATCGAGCCAGGGATCTATATCCCCGACGAACAAATAGGAGTGAGGATCGAAGATGACTATCTGATCACGGAGAGTGCTTGCAAAAGGCTTTCATAGAAAAAATATTGAAAAAATCATGTATATCCATATAATACAAACCTCTATCCTCTAATATATCACACTATGAAACTATTCACACTCGTTGCTGGATATGTTGCTGGTCTCGCCATAGCAATGAAATATCGCAAAAATAACTGAACCTCAAAACTCGACTCTCTCAATCCTATGAAGTCAAAACTCGATACATTTATCGA
>JAYWCE010000037.1:0-2210 GCA_043780775.1 Candidatus Altimarinota bacterium
TAATGTATAGCGAGCCGTGACTATCAGAGACTAGAGCTCCGATCACAAAGGCTGTTGCTAAGGTCGCACAAATTCGCAGAGAAAAGGTATGGATAGATGCACGTTGATCGAGAGACTGGATACAGTATATAGTTTTTTGAATCAGTTAAAAAGACAAAAAGAAGACAAATTCTCGGATATATTGCCAGACTGATGCATCAAAGTAGTCATAAAAATAGGAACTAAATATCTAGAATAATCAATATATCTGCGACCATATGTGAGTTATAGTTACCAGATCATGTATGTAATATGAGCTATATCTGCATGATTCTCTCGATGAACCAATATATTGCTATAGCGATAATAATGATAGCAAATACTTGTATAACTCTGCGATACCATGACTTGTGTCGAAATGCATATATAAGAGGGAAGGCGAGTCCGACGATGATCAATTGTCCTCACTCAATACCAAGATTGAATGCTATGAGAGATGAAATGAATTTGTCTCATGGGATATGGATCTCTCGGAGTAACCCAGCAAAGCCCAGCCCATGGAATAATCCAAAGAAAAATATGGCCACCATCTTGGACCTACTACCTCATAGGAATAAATTGTCTCATAAGAACACTGAGGTGAATGCTACGTAGGCAATAGAAAGGGCAATCATAGGTTCTACGATGCGTGAGCTCAAGACCAGTATACCAGTTCCTGCGAGTATCAGGGTGATGCTATGTGCTATGGTAAATATCCCAGTCAATCTCAGAATATCTCTCCAAAATATAAATACCAAAAGGAGTGAAAGAACAAATAAAATATGGTCTGGACCGCTGAGGATATGACTCACTCCAATTCGGAAAAAATCAAACATATTGTCGATGAGTGTTGTCTTGTTGTTTTTTACGATCTTGAGTATGTCTGCTCAATTCTGGAATCTATTGGCAAACTCTGGAGTCTGACTGTATGCAAATTGTTGTATCTCATCAGGGCTAGCATCAGGATTAGCTTGTATATAATCCTGCAATGCTCGAGGTATGAGCTCGTGAGCTTCCATGGGATTCCATACAAGCAAAAATACTACTCAAAATAATAATAATGTACGAATCAAAATCATGATAGTATGTTTCATACAAATTTTATTTAATTGAATCGAGCATTTCGGCTGCCTTCTTGGAATCTAGAATCGAAAATCGTGGATTCAATTCAAGAGACCTCTTCAGATATCTTCGAGCTTCTGTACTATTATTATTTTTCAGAGCAATCATACCCTGATGATATAATATGAGTGGATCATTCTCTCCAATTAGGAGTGCTCATGCAGTATATTTGGCTGCTTCTGAGTATTGATTATTCTTATAGAGGGCCCATGAGAGATTGTCGGTTGCGAATACGTTCGGACGTATTTGGTATGCTCGTTCGGATTTTGCGAGAGCATCTGGCAGCCTGAGATCATGGTCACTGAGAAATAACGACTCCTCGAGGTTAGTATTGATCCCTGATTTTTCTGTTGTGTCAAAAATGATCTCAGCCAATGTAAGCTTCTGATTAGCCTCGACTACTCGGCCCATGACGATATCGAGATCAGCAAGATTGATGAGGTATTGGACAATAGGGAGTTTTTCATATGCCTTCTCGAAATATGACTTGGCGATGGTGAGATTTTTCTGATAGTAGGCAACTTTTCCTAGTCACTCTAGAGCAGGAGGATAATCTGGCACGAGGCGTATCGCTGATTCAAAATATAGCTTTGCATTCTCGATATTATTCCTTAATTCTAGCTTTCATAGTTCAACATAGGCAAATGCAATATTCTCTGGATATTTGCTACCAGCATTGATAGCAAGCTTGAGACTACTTATTGCACCAGCTATATCTCAGTAGAGCTCGCGGATATAGCCAAGTCGTATATACGAATTATAATCAGGTCTCATATCGATCATCTTCTGGAATGAGTCAACCGCACCAGTATATTCGCCGAGCTCTATCTGTGCATCACCCAATATTCCATAGTATGCAGCTCGATTTGGATTGAGCTCGATTGCTCGCTGTATCAGTATTTTGCCACTTCAGAAATTGTGACGACCTAGTTCTATCTGTGATTGTAATGAGAGTACATCGCTATTCTTGGGATCTATTTTCTCAGCTGCATGCATCAACGAGGCTATCTTCTCATAATCAGATATATCGGCCGTTTCTCGAATTCTCTGGAGATAGAGAGAACTCAATG
>JAYWCE010000038.1:0-2194 GCA_043780775.1 Candidatus Altimarinota bacterium
ACTATCAAAAAAATCCACATGGATCGTCTGTGATACGAGTATCATGATGACGAGGGCTGCGGCAATAGTTTTTTGGAATGGGATGTACGAGAAAAATTGAGGGATTTTCATGAACAATATGTGTGCGAGTATATGTCTTTTTAGCACTTATGCAAAGGAAAAGCGATGGGAAAATAAAAATAAATTCGACAAAACATTGTTTTTGTATATTATCTCGCCAGTTAGCTATCCAGATATCCATGGGAACGTAGCTCAGTTGGTAGAGCAACGCCCTTTTAAGGCGATGGTCCCGGGTTCAAATCCCGGCGTTCCCACCATTTAAAAATCAAAAATCACTCTTAAATGAGTGATTTTTTTGCGTTTTCTCCTCTTTTCCATACAATCTTCGTGAATTTTTCTATTTTTCTATATTCCATACTATGTCCAAGTGAGATGTTGTTATCCGATTCGATGAAGTCACATACTGATATGTCGCACCCAAGTGGCTCCTCGATGAGACCAGTTTCTCGGTACGCGAGGGTTCCAAGATCACCCTCATGGGGCAAAATGGAGCTGGTAAGTCCACTATATTCAAGATGATCACTGGTGAATACAAGGTAAATGAAGGTCGTATCCTCATCACAAGTGGTCAGCATATCGCGATCGCTCGCCAGGTCATGCATCCCGAGGACAAGGAGTCAACTCTCGCAGACTACTTCCGCAAGTACTCTCGCAGTGACTCTCACAATATCGACCGAGATATCCAGGAGGCACTCTCTGCGGTCAATTTTCTCCCTGCCAAAGAGATCGTATTCGCAGACTTCCTGAACCGTGTCGTGAAGTCATTTTCTGGTGGACAACAGGCTCGCCTCCTCCTCGCTGGAGCTCTCATCCAGGATCCTGATATCCTCCTCCTCGATGAGCCGACGAACAATCTCGATACTGATGGAGTATATCATCTGACTGAGTTCTTGAAGAACTACCCGAAGACCGTACTCGTCATCTCGCATGATGCTGACTTCCTGAACGAGTTCACTGATGGGATTCTCTACCTCGACGTATTCACTCGCAAGGTGGAACAATTCATGGGAAACTATCACGATGCCGTCGAGCAAGTAGAGAGGAAAATCGAGTCACAAAACAGAGAAAATGCTCGCCTCGAAAAAGAAATCCAAACCAACAAAGATCAAGCAAATGTGTTTGCTCATAAAGGGGGTAAACTCCGAGCCGTAGCGAAAAAAATGGTCGAGAAAGCTGAGTCCCTCGAGGCATCAAAGGGTGATGTACGACGAGAGGATAAGACGATCAGAGAGTTCAAGATCCCGAATCAAGAAGGCATCGGAGGTCAGATCATCGAGATCACTTCACTCCAGATCATCCGCAACCATACCCCAGTCGAGAAAGCTGTATCAGTATCTCTGGGGAAGAATCGTCATCTCCTCCTCTCAGGACCAAATGGTATCGGTAAATCTACGCTCCTAGAATCGATCGCCAAGGGTACTGCCACGGGTGTCAAGATAGGACCCAATGTGAAAATCGGATACTACCGTCAGGATTTCTCGACACTTGATTTCTCACAGACAGTATTCGATTGTCTCTTCGAGGCATCAGGTCGGACAGCACTCGATCGAGAACTCAGATCATTTGCCTCTGGATTCCTCATCACGGGCGAGCTCATGGCAACACCTATCGGAGCTCTCTCTGAGTGACAGAAGTGACTCGTGATGTTCGCGAAACTCGCTCTCGAGAAGCCAGGCCTTCTCATACTGGATGAGCCAACGAACCATATCAATTTCCGACATCTTCCTGTCATCGCGAAGGCTCTCGACGAATACGAAGGAACGATGATCATGGTATCACATATCGATGAGTTCGTATGGCAAGTGCGGATCGATGAGTACTTGGAGTTGGAGTAAAAAAGAAAAATCCCATCATTTCGATGGGATTTTTCTATCTATCAGCCCCTGTAGTTGCTCTGATTTTCCGTCTAAGAGCCTCATTAAATTCTCCTGGAAAGAATACTCTCTCAAGGTCTGAAATAAGTATAGCTCAAGTTTTTGATTTTGAGTTACTTAGCAGTTTTTGTATAATCCTCTCTCTAAACTGTTCCTCTGTAGAGTAAGGGCTACCCCAGCCTAAAGGCGTGGGGCTTGCCCGTTCTCGTATACTCCAAATATCTATTCTCTTTCTAGACATTATTGTCACTGGTCATCAA
>JAYWCE010000039.1:0-6269 GCA_043780775.1 Candidatus Altimarinota bacterium
TGCCATGGATGAGTCCGACCGAGAGATGAGGAAAAATCCCAGAGAGGATCTCCTGCATATTGGTTGCAGAGGCGATATCGAGTGTATCTGACTCCTCGACCAGCGGAGATATCCAGTAGACCTGACGACCTGACCTGACCTCCTCATCCACCCACTTGTAGACTTCATTTCGTTTTTCTTCTTTGACGACTCTCGTATGGATCGGGAGTCGTCCTGCTGGATACTCATCAAGCACTGAGATCTCCTGATCGCCATAGAGTGTGAGAGCGAGAGATCTCGGGATCGGAGTCGCAGACATATTGAGACGATGAGGAACGGTGGTCGAGTGGCTACAATATTCTTCGAGGGTTTTGCGTTGCTCTACGCCGAATCGGTGTTGTTCGTCTACCACGACCAATCCAAGTCGAGCAAATGAAACCGAATCCTGGATCAGGGCATGAGTTCCAAATATGATATCTGTCTGTCCACTCGCGAGTCGTGATCTCGCGTCTATCTTGAGTCTTGGCGTGAGCGATCCTACTAGGAGATCAGAGCTGATTCACCACTGCATCAGCCAGTCTTCTTGTCCAGAGAAATGTTGACGAGCCAATATCTCCGTCGGGGCCATGATGGCGACTTGGATTCACTTTCACTCAGAATCCTTGGTTCTACTCACGAGTATCGCATGCACTGATGCGAGGAGTGCGACGACGGTCTTGCCTGTTCCGACATCTCACTGGAGCATGCGAGCCATCGCATACCGTCTCTCCATATCTTTCAGAATCTGGAAAAGTACAATTCTTTGTTTATTGGTCAGAGGAAATGGGAGCGAAGCGATGAGCGACTTCATGATATCCACATCGATCGGGAGTATGGGGGCGAGCCCGAGTGAGTCGCGTTCGAGGGCATATTTTTTCTCGAGTCCCTTTCGCTGGAAATGGTAGAGTTCCTCATAACCGAGTTCTTTTTTTGCTCTGTCAAAATCCTCGATCGAGGTCGGGAAATGAATGGCCGATATATTCTCAGCTCGCGTGTGGAATGAGTGTTTGGTTCGAATTTCTACTGGAACTGTATCTGGAAAATTGCTAGCAAGATACGACCTCAGTAGCACGATCTTCTCACGGATCCAGATGCCAGGGATGTAGTTGAGATCTGAGTAGACGGGGACGATCTCTCGACGACTTGGTTTCAGGTGTTCGATCTCAGCAGATGGAAAAGTGAGCCTCCCATATTCATACTTGGGTTTGCCGTATATCAGTACGGTATCACCAGATGCGAATTGTTGCAAGAGATACTTTCGGTTGAACCATACAGCCTCAGCATAGGATCCGTCGGCATCGACGAGGACTGCTTTTATGAGGAGTTTTTTGTTCCTGGTATTCTCGGATGTGATGAGCTCGATCCGACACTTCACCACTTGTTTGTCGATGATGTTGAGCGACGAGAACTGCTCACACACATCACTCTTGTCCTCGATATCCCGTGGGAAATAACTGAGCAAATCAATAACCGTTTCGATCCCCGATTCACGGAGTCGCTTGATATAGGCATCAGTCGTATGGAGGAGAGACTTGGTCAGTTGCATACTCCAGAGTATATCGATGATGACAAAAAATGAAAACGAAATAACGAAGTGTATACTCTGGAGTATAAAAAAAACCACCTAATTAGGTGGTTTGAATCTCTGATGATATATCATCGAGTGCGGCATGTGTTGTTTTTTTGACTGGATTTTTCTTTTTTTCGAACTGAGCTATGTGTGATAGTATCACATTGAAGAGTCATCTCGTATCAGAGTTCATACTCTGGATGTGGGCTGCGAGTTGCTGGAATTCTTGTGGTGTGAGCGTGTTGAGTTTATCTTGGTATGATACAGGTATAGATATACTCTTACCATTGTATGAGAACCTCGCTATCATACTCCCACCGATATCTGACTTTGACTCGTGGAAAATCTGCATATTCGTAACAGCTGGATAATTCGCAGTGATGATAGTTTTCATCCACTCAGTTCCATTTTTCTGATTATCGATATAGTGCTTATATCCTTTTGGTGGAGCTGAGAGTGTGTCGATATCCTGAGGAACCTGCATTCATTCTCTGAATATATTATCTGCCATATTCTATAGAAGTTAAAGTAATAATTATGCTACAAGAGCGAATCGCTTATCATCGGTTGTTGCAATCATAATTCTTGCTACAACTGCACTCACTACTCCTACTTCTTGTGTGATAGGACTCTGTGATTCTGGGAGTACGGATTCTCCAACCTTATATCCATTTTGGATTTTACTTACCATTGCACCTGGGATTTTTTTAAAACCAAAAGATGCCATAGCCTGAGCAATAGTAGCAGGGGTAGCTCAGAGTTGTCTAAGTGCCTTACCGATTTCAGCAACAGTACCATCCACTAGAGAAATAGAATTCGAGGATTCTGGTGGTTCCAAAACATTTGTCATATAAGAAAATTAAGATTACTTAATCAGTATGTCACAATTGTTTTATTTTTGCAAATATTCTCATCACTTTTCTTTGCAATTTCGAGCGCTTTGTCTATACTCGTATCAGTTGGTATCTCTGATGAGCTCGATTGGCACCGAGGGAGGAGATCGAACACAATGAAGTTGTCCTCTATAGCTCTAGCGAAAGAGGAAACTTGGGTGGAACCGTTCTATATTTTAGAACCCCAAGAAAGTAGTATTACTTTTTTGTGGGTTCTTTTTTATTTTTTATATTTATAGAATATGTCTCTCGAAATGTCTACACTCATCACCTACGCCAAGATCAAAGGATTCGTCTATCAAGGATCTGAGATCTATGGTGGTCTCGCGAACTCTTGGGACTACGGTCCACTCGGAGCACTCCTCAAAGAAAATATCAAAAATCTCTGGATAAAAGAATTCGTCCAGAAACGCAAAGATATGGTACTCCTCGATGCATCAATCATGATGAATCCCAATGTGTGGGTAGCATCTGGTCATGTCGGATCGTTCTCTGATCCTCTTATGGAATGCAAGGGTAAAGATGATAAATGCCATACTCGTCATCGTGCAGATAAATTAATTGAAGAGCAAATCATTGATATTAGACTTAAGAGATTTCGATCAAACTTTATAAGACTAGATTGAATCAAATCAGGATTCATTACCTCAATTCAATGAGTATCACTTCGAGAATATTTGATTGATTCTGCCGATGTCTGCCTAATGAGTCCTAGTGCAATAAATACATATATTCAATGAATAGAGAATTTACTTGAAAGTTCTAGTACTGACGAACAACTATCTATTACTGATATCAGGGAATGTATGTCTTGGATAATGAAGATGAATACGGAATATCCATTGCCAACAAATTGGGCATGAGATAAAACATCTGATAATGATTTGAGTGAATATGTGGCAAAATGATATATTGCTTGTCCTGTATGTAAGGAGAAAAACTATTGGACAAAAGTACAGCGGTTTAATCTGATGCTTTCCACACATCAAGGTGTAACTGAGGATTCATCAGCACTCGTCTACCTCCGTCCTGAGACCGCTCAGGGAATATTCGTGAACTTCCCGAATATTGCACGCAGCTCACGCAAAAAGATCCCATTCGGAGTTGCTCAGTGTGGTAAGGCATTTCGTAACGAGATCACACCCAAGAACTTCATATTCCGAACTCGTGAGTTCGAGCAGATCGAGATCGAGTACTTCTGCAAGCCAGGTACTGATGCCGAGACATTCGAGACTTGGCTCGTGGATGAGGGGCAGTTTTTCACGAGTGTACTCGGGCTGAGTAGTGAGAAGGTCAGATTCGTAGAGATCCCAGCCGAGGGACTTCCACATTACTCAAAACGGGCTGGAGACTTCGAATATCTTTTTCCATTCTGATGGGGAGAGATCTCTACACTTGCAAATAGAACAGACTACGATCTCGGAGCTCATATGCGACACTCGGGAGCGGATTTATCATATTTTGATCCGTATGACAATACCAAGTACCTCCCCTACGTCATCGAGCCATCGATCGGACTCTCTCGTCTGACACTCGCAGCCATGTGTGATGCCTACGATGAGATCCCAGGTGAAGAGTGAACATCGAAAGTTGTGATGCGATTTGCTCCGGCTGTTGCTCCGATCAAGGTGGGAGTATTCCCTCTGGTCAAGAAGTTCTCCGAGTCAGCAAATGAACTCTATACTCTCCTCTCAGCCGAGTTCATGTGTGAGTACGATGAGGCAGGTACGATCGGAAAACGGTATCAACGAGCTGATGAGATCGGTATACCATACTCGATCTGTGTCGAGCCTGAGAACTACGATCAGGGACAGGTCACTGTACGAGATCGTGATACTGGAGAACAAGAAATCGTGAAGATAGATGAGCTGATTGTATGGCTCAAGAAAAAAGGTTGCTAAATATTCTCAGTCTGTTACTCAAATAAACTCCTTGTAATTCAAGGGGTTTTTTGTACAATCAGCCCACTTCAAAATCCTACTTTTATGCACTCTCTCATCGATTCCCTCTTCTCATTTTTCTCTACCATCGACTATACGGCGATATTCATCCTGATGACCCTCGAGTCATCGATATTCCCGGTCCCATCAGAGCTCGTGATGATACCCGCCTGAGTATCTGCTATGGGGGGGCATATCGATCCAGTACTCGCGACACTCGTGGGAGGAATTGGCTCGGTTGTATGAGCCCTACTCAACTACTTCATATTATGAAAATGGCTCGGCAAACAGTTTCTCACGAAATACGGCAAATATATCCTCATCACCCCAGAGAAATACAAGCGAGCGGAGGATCTCTTCTTGCAGAATGATAAAGTCTATACTTTTGCTGGGCGACTCATCCCCGTCGTTCGACATCTGATCTCGATCCCTGCTGGTATTTTTCGAATGCCTATGATACCATTTATTTCTATCACATTCCTTGGTGCCACACTCTGGTGTGCTATCTTGGTAGCTCTAGGATATTTTTTTGGAGACAGTGTAATTGATATAACAACCCGATATGGTAAGGAGCTCATGTATATTGCCATTCCACTGATTGCTCTCTACGTCTGGTACAAGATTTTCCGCAAATAAATATATAACCACTCATCAGTTCCTCTTTACACAAATATGAAACATACTTTTTCTGTCGCCGCTTTTGCTATGATATGGGATGACCAGGGTCGTATTCTCCTCTGTCTCCGCAATGATATGCATATATGGAATCTTCCTGGTTGATGACTCGATATCTGAGAATCCCCATGGGAATGAGTTGTGAGAGAAACTCATGAAGAAACATGACTCAAAATCGGTATTAGAGAACTCACAGGAATCTACAACAAGGGTGATCACAAAGAGATTCTCTTCTCATTTGCCTGTGATATCCAAGGTGGTGAAGCAATATGTACGAATGAATGCCGCGAAATGCGCTATTTTGTACCAGCTGAGATTCCATCGAATACACCTCGCAGACACAAAGAGATAATACTCGACTATCTGGAGAATCCGGATAACCTCATCATGAGACACCAATAGGAGTAATTTAATTCTAGTTTATAAATAATATGAAAACACTGATCTTCATCGAATGAGGGATGTCCTTCATCACATATAATGAGTACCTCAACTGGCTCAAAAAAGACTACACACAATGGTGTAATAAAATATGGGGTCCAGAACCTCAGAAAAAATGGAAACACCATCTCGCATGACAATGGATCGATGATGGATGAGTTGCATATATTCCTGAGATGCCGTGTAATCTCAATGCCAAGTATATCGAGTGGAGGATCGTATTCGAGAGCATCATAGAACGACTCTCAGTAGAGGAACGGATCACAGTCATATGACACTCTCTCGGAGGCAATTTCCTCCTGAAATATTTCGGAGAGATCGAGAAATATGACGGGACTCTGCAGAAATCAACTCAAGAAAAAATCAACCTCCTTTCTATAGAAAATATCCATCTTGTTGCAGCTTGCATCTCTGAAGGGGATTTCACCACACCAGAGAGCTATGATGTACTCAATTCTCTCGGAGCGAAGGTGCATATCTGGCATGCAGAGGATGATAGCGTAGTTCCATTTGCAACTGCGAAAATACTCGAAAGAGAACTTCCAGATGCACATACTCATTTTTTCTGAAGTGAGAAGTGATACGGACACTTTCATGGAATCGAGCGAATTCCAGAACTTGAAACAGTGATTTTCAAAAAATAGCCCCGATACTTCGTAGCTATTGTAGTGTCTATACTCCAGAGTATATATTTCATTATATTTTCGGTTTTGTGTTCCCCCACCAATCCGC
>JAYWCE010000040.1:0-2181 GCA_043780775.1 Candidatus Altimarinota bacterium
CGAGTTTGGATGATATCAATTCCTGAGTACGAGAATGGATGGATAAAGAATGAATACATAAAATCATAGCAATATCTGGATGATCTAGTGCTGAGAAAATAGAATGAGCAAATCCTGAGATAGTAACCAGACTCAATGAAAGTGTAGCAGAATACGTGAATGCAGTGATAGAATGAACTCTCAAAAAACTACAAGACTATCGAGTAGCAATACTCACAGGTGGGACAAAAGGTGGTGTCCCAGAGGATGCACTCAAAATCGCTAAGAAATACTGACTACAAACAATCGGAGTATACCCTGCTCGTGGAACAAAAAATGCTCTCTGAGACGAGTATATAGATTGTGCCATCGAGGTGAAATCTATATTCGGGGAAAGTAGATGGGGCGACGAGAGTCCAGTATTTGCGAAGCTCGCTGATGCAAATATAGTACTCGGATGATGAGCGGGTACTCTCATAGAAGTGGCTCACGTACTCAAAATCAATGAGTGACTCATAGATAAATGAGAACGACCAAAATATATCATACCAGTAAGTGGAATACCAGGGATGGGGTCTCTAATACAGCTCCTTCCAGGCAAATCTCATGTCAAAAGAGCTACATTCCCAGAAAACGAAATCAAAACAGGACAACAAGTAGCTGACTACCTGGAAAAAAAGCTCAATCTCGATGATGACCATAGAGATAATGACTGGAAGTCATAGATAGACATTTTAATTAACTCAATACCATAAAATATATGACTACACTCATCACTCCAACTCCTATATCTGGATTTCCTGAGCATCTCCCAGAGATCCGTATGATAGAACAAAAGCTACTCGATACAATCAGACGTAACTATGAGCTCGCATGATTCGCAAGTATCGAAACTCCAGCAGTAGAGCGTACTGAGGTGCTCACGTCCAAATGAGCCGATGACAAAGAAATATATAGCGTTGGTCGTCTCTTAGAGGAGGATGGGAACAAAGAAGATAAACTCGCACTTCATTTTGACCTCACGGTACCTATGGCGAGATATGTAGCACAAAAATATAATGATCTCACTTTCCCATTTCGTAGATATGCCATACAAAAAGTATGGCGAGGAGAGCGAGCACAGGGATGACGTTATAAGGAATTTTATCAAGCAGATATTGATATTATCGGAGATGAAACTCTGCCGATATCTGCAGATGTAGAGATACTCACTACTATCAACAACGTACTCTCTGATCTCGATATCGGAAAATATACGATCCATATCAACAATAGGAAGATTATCATCGGATTCGTAAAATCACTCTGAGTAGATGAATCACTGGTATGAGAAGTGATACGAATAATAGATAAAATGCCAAAAATCGGTGAACTGGAGGTCAGAAAATCGCTTTGAAAAAAACTCGAACTTTCTCCCGAAATAATTGACCGAGCTATCGAATTTTGCCAAATAGCTCAAAAAGGCAATACGGCTGTTCTCATATATCTTGATTCGATAAATCATCCCGAGGTCCAAGATGGACTCACAGAGCTCAAAAAAGTATATGAACAAGCCACATCTCTCGGTATGTCAGATGAGACTATTATGCTCGATCCATCTATAGCAAGATGACTCGGTTACTACACAGGCACAATATATGAGACCCTTCTCGATGGTCATGAGTGACTCGGTAGTATATGTTCTGGAGGGAGATATGATAACCTCGCATCATATTTCACAGAGAGAAAACTCCCTGGTGTCGGTGTCAGTATAGGAGTATCGAGACTCCTCTCACGACTCATACAAACTGGCAAATACAATACGAATAGACAAACTCCATCTGAGGTACTCGTGACCAAGCTCCAAAGTAACTATGAGAGTCAGTATCTCTCTATACTCGGAGAACTCAGAAAAGCAGGAATACCATCAGAAATATATCTCGATGGATCGGTCAAGATAGGGAAACAACTCGGGTATGCAAACAAAAAATGAATCCCATATGCCATCATAGCAGGTGAAGATGAGTTCTCCAAATGAGAGGTACAACTCAAGCATATGTATACAGGAGATAAGGAACAAGTATCTATATCTAATATAGCAAATCGAGTGAAAGAACTCCTTGCTCAGCCAATCAAATAATATGTCATACCCATATAGTTCATCACATCATCATGCCTCTTTCTTTTTTGGAGAGGTATGTATCGATCGTGTGTAACGGTATA
>JAYWCE010000041.1:0-2155 GCA_043780775.1 Candidatus Altimarinota bacterium
GAGTGATATCAGGACAGTATTCCTGAGATGATGTGAAAGTGGGAGATACGACCTACAAGCTCGTCGGAGCTGAATATATATTGGCGAAGATTAATTAATAATACTAAAAATATGGACTTAAAAACTTTTGTAAAAGAAGCTCTTGTTGCGATTGATTCAGCACTTCAGGAAACATCAGATACATTTACTCAGTATACTTATAAATACTGAAAAAATGCCTGATGAAACCCAACTATTGACTTTGAAATTCAGGTTTATGCTTCTGAATGAACATGAATAGAATGATGAATATGAATAAGTGTTTTTTGAGCAAATCTATGAGCCAAGTGAGAAAGTAATAACTCAAATCATGAACAAAGCACAATCAGTTTTAGTGTGGTAAGAGAAAATACACCTGAACAAAATAAGACTGAAAGAGATGAAAGAAAAAAACATGCTCCTGTCTTGAAAACCTATACACCTTTTAATTCTTAAAAAAGTAATAATATGTCAAAACAAATTCACTTCGGAGATGAGGCTCGCCTCCAGATGTTCATCGGTATGGAGAAGGTCGCCAAGGTAGTATCCGCGACCATCGGGCCCAAGTGACGCAATGTCATATTCAGTAAAGGGTACGGTGCACCGCAGGTGACCAACGATGGTGTCACGATCGCTCGCGAGATCGAGCTCGAGGACAAGATCGAGAATATGGGAGCTGAGCTCATCAAGGAGGCTGCGAGCCGTACCAACGATGCTGCGGGTGATGGGACCTCGACAGCAACACTCCTCACCTACGCGATGGTGAAGGAGGGATTGCGTGAGATCCGCTCTGGGATCAACGCTATAGAGCTCAAAAACGGTATGAAAAAAGCAGGATCCCTCGTGATCGCTGAACTCGCAAAGATGTCGACTCCACTCAATACGCAACAGGAGATCGAGCAAGTTGCGACGATATCCGCACAGGATGTGGAGGTCGGGAAAATAATTGCCGATGCTATGGAAAAAGTCGGCAAAGATGGAGTGATCACTGTAGAAGAGGGGCGGACTTTTGGACTGGAGGTCGAGGTCACAGAGGGCATGCAGTTCGACAACGGCTATATCTCGCCCTATATGATCACCGACGGTGAGAAGATGGAGGCTCGCATCACTGACGCTCATATCCTCATCACAGATAAGAAGATCTCGAGCCTGAAGGACATCATCGGAGTCCTGGAGTCACTCGCCCAGAGTGGATCACGCGAACTCGTCATCATCGCGGATGATATCGATGGTGAGGCTCTCACGGGCATCATCCTGAATAAACTCAAGTGAGTTCTGACGGTTCTCGGGATCAAGGCTCCAGGATTCGGCGATAAGAAGCGTGAGATGCTCCGAGATCTCGCTATCCTCACGGGTGCGACGTTCATCACGGATCAGACGGGATACAAGCTCGAGAACGCTCATATCGAACATCTCGGTCGGGCGAAGGCGGTCATCTCAACCAAGGACTCAACCACGATCATCTCAGGAGGTGGAGACTCACACCTCATCGACTCTCGAGTCAGAGAGCTCGGAGCTGAGCTCGACGCATCAAAATCGAACTATGACAGGGAAAAACTCGCGGAACGCATCGCCAAGCTCGCAGGGGGGATCGCGGTGATCAAGGTCGGAGCGGCATCCGAGGTCGAGATGCGAGAGAAAAAACTCCGAATCGAGGATGCACTCAATGCTACCAAGGCAGCCGTAGACGAGGGTATCGTCGCAGGTGGTGGAGTCGCCCTCCTGAAGGCTGGACGAGTACTCGAAACGGCTAGTTTCTCGAAAGAAGAAAAAGTCGGAGCTGATATCGTGATGCGTGCATTATCATATCCAGTTCGTCAGATTGCTGACAATGCTGGCCGAGAGTGAGCAGTGATCGCATCCGAGGTCATGAAAAATACAGATCCACACTATGGATATGACGCAGCTCGTGATGAGTACAAGGATCTCGTACGGGCTGGTATCATCGATCCAACCAAAGTAGCTCGCTCCGCTCTCGAGAATGCGATCTCTATCGCTGGGATGTTCCTCACGACGGAGGCACTCATCGTCGATACTCCAGGAGAGAAAAAAGAACCTATAATGCCACCAGGTGGAGGAATGGGGGGAATGTACTAGTATTTACTCAGAAAAAAATCCATTCGCCTAGGCGAATGGA
>JAYWCE010000042.1:0-6121 GCA_043780775.1 Candidatus Altimarinota bacterium
ATCATCAAGAGTCAGTGATCCAACTTGGGCAATACTATGCCATACGGTCATAGATACAGTATCCGTTGGGATCACAATAGAAGCTGTGAGGAGAGCTGCGGATCCAGTAGCAGGAGGTCTATCCAGAAATATATAGGTATAATTTCCTGTAGAAGACCGCAATCGAGCCGTAAGTGTCGAGGGTATCGTCGATATATACTTCTCTGAATAGGTATATACTTTTCCTGGAGTGACACTCACATCATCGAAGTACCACTTCGCATTCCCATCCACATAGCTCGTGAGCCCTATTTGGATACTCTTAGCTCCTGTTATTCCAGTAGCTGGATAAGTGAATACTGTGGTATTTGTTCCATATCCTCCCTTATTCCAATTGAGGGGGAGATTTCCTGTAGCACCCACTGTTTCCACAGAAGGATTGAGTACGAGATTTCCAGAAGAAGGCGTTACGGTATTCGCTATAGTGACCGTGATACTTTTTATGGATTCATTTCCAGAGCTATCGGTTGCATGGGCCGTAATCGTATGAGTACCATTTGAGAGGGTGGTGGTATTGAGAGCATAACTATATGGAGAACTCGTTCCATCAGGAGAGATACTGCCACCAGCATCAAGAGTATAGTTAACTCGGAATCATCCACTCTCACCAGAAATATTGCTAACTAGATTCACCACTCCTGAGAGCGTAGATCCAGAGAGAGGAGAGCTGAAGTTGAGAACGGGCGGAGTCGTATCTGTAGGGGTGCCAGTATCCCCAGTGAGTGAGATATCATCTACTGTCAAGGTACCGACTTGAGATATCGCTTGCCATATGGTGAGTGAGGTGACTCCTGCTGGAGGAGTGAGAGTCAGTTGTACTCCCGTAGCGGTTATGGATGCAGGGAGATCTCGCAAGAAGACGTAGTCATATACTCCTGCTGCAAATTGATATCTGACAAATAGAGAAGAAGGTATCGTCGATATATACTTTTCTGAATAGGTATATACTTTTCCTGGAGTGACACTCACATCATCGAAGTACCACTTAGAGTCGCCATTCACATAGCTCGTGAGCCCTATTTGGATACTCTTAGCTCCTGTTATGCCAGTAGCTGGATAGGTAAATACTGCGGTATTGTTTCCATACCCTCCCTGATTCCAATTGAGAGGAATATTCCCAGTAGCACCCGCTGTTTCCACAGAAGGATTGAGTACGAGATTGGTAGGGGTTGGTGGAACTGAAGAGGTACTAATAGTAACAATGATTGAGGCCTGAGCCTCTTGTCCTAGGATATCTTGGACTGTATACGGAACGGTCACCCTGCCACTAAAGCTGTTCGAAGGTGTGAATATAACAATAGCACTAGATGGACTCACACTAAATGTTCATTCTGGAACTATCAGAGTAGTTTGAGGTTCACTAATGAGAGGATTGAGATCTATACTAGAAGAACGCAATGAGTTTCACGAGCCAAACGCTTCATCATTGGCAAGAATATCTGGTATAGTGACAGTTGTATTAATCGATCCTGTGGCACTGTTATCTCGAGCAATTGGAGGGAGAGATTGTCATACATTTTTCACCCATATGTAGTTATCTGTATCTAGCAATCCTATTCCCATAACTCTATGATATACGGTAGCAGTTTTTGCTCAAGCTGGAGTCGTGAATGAGCTCGTAAAAGTGCGCCAATCACTAGAGGGTTGGAGCGTACCAATAATATGATACGAATGAGTCCCGTCAGCATATCATATAGAAATGATAACATCTGTTGCTATATCTGATTGATAAGCATCTGAGAAGATATAATTAGCATTCCCATCTACTGTTACAGGATCAAATACCCATTTTGCATCACCACTCACATATCGTGTGATTTGTACTCTCGAACCTCGCTGACTCTTATCTCATACTATGGGATATGTCCATATCTGATTATTATCCCCATACCATCCTATTGACCAAAAATCAGGTGTATCTGGTATGGCTGTATTTTGTTCCATTCATGGATTTTTGATGAGATTTCCTGCGGTTTCTGTACCATTGTTGAGGTACATATTGAGCGATGATAGCGAAGAAACTCAAGTCGGATCTGTGACCGTCAATATCACTTCAACATATACATCTGGATCACTATGATCCGGAGCCACGAATGATGCGAGTTGACCCGTAGCATCTTGGAGATAATGAATATGAGTATTGTGGTGGATGAGAGTTTGCCAATGAAATGCTGAATCTGGTAGAGATCATGTTTCTGGATCCACGCCAGTTCCAGAGAGAACTATAGTATCTCAGGGTCGATAGACAGCACCGTTGGAGGGTGCGACAATGGTAACAGATGGTCTCTGATTACCTGCATATATCCTGGTACTTTTTATATCTATACCACCAGTTCCATCTTGCACAGTCAGAACGGCATCATACGATCCATCTGTCGTATATGTATGTGTAGGAGCTATACCAGTCGCGGTTCCTCCATCTCAGAAATCCCATGAGTATGTGAGTGGATCTCCATCAGGATCACTCGATCCAGAGCCTGAGAAGTGGACCGTAAGTGGCGTCAATCCAGAGTCAGTATCACTAGTCGGTACGGCAACAGGTTTTCTATTTCACCCAGTATAGTTGATTCTCTTGAGTTCTCCAGTGTAGATAGCAATATAGTAGATATGACCATCAGGTCCAGTTTTGATATCCACGGGTCCACCTGGATTACTGATGAGTGGTTCTTGGGAGAGGATAGTATTCGAGTTACCGAGCATCATCAGTGTCATCGTATTCTGAGCATAGTCACCATAGACATATGCCCCATTGTACAGAGTAGGATATGTATTACCTAAGAAATCTCCAGCAGTAACACTTCAAGCTCAAGCACTATTATGGTGATACGTATAGAGTGGTGCAATAGGATTTACTACACTACAACCGAGTCATCCAACGGTCGTATTTACTCATTCATAGCAAGGCCACCCGAGATTATTTCCAGCACTAACAATATTGATCTCTTCCCATGTGTTCCATCCTACATCACCCGCGAACATCGTATTGGTTCCAGGACGAAAAGAAAAACGAAACATATTCCTGAGTCAGAGAGCCCATACTTTCGACCTATTCGCATTCGCATCTCCGTTAAAAAATGGGTTGTCAATTGGAGCTGTTCCATCTTTATTTATGCGAATAACTTTTCCAGCAAGACTATCTAAATTCTGTGACCTGAGTGATCGAGGATCTGCATAATCGAAACTCGCTCCATCTCCGAGTGTAGCATAGAGTTTCCCATCGGGACCAAACTTGAGTCCTCATACAGAGTGACTCGGTTGATCCGAGGCTATACAATCAGTAGTCACCACATAGTCTTCACAAGAGGGTTTTGCGAGAGTTCCTCCTAGTGTTCAGAGGAGTATGACTTTGGTCGATTCAAGAGCCGTATCACCAACTACGGTGACTCGTACGATTCGCCCAGTTTTTGGTCCTGCTATATTTGTACCTGGGGAATTCTCATACGTATATGAGAGGTAGAGATATCAATTAGTTGCAAAATTGGGATCTATCGCTATTCATATGAGTCCTCTATCTCCATAGTTATTCACATCCGTGAGAATAATAAGTGGATTATTTAGTAGTGTTCCATTTTTGATAACTTTTACACTTCCTCACTTCTGGGCTATGAATATTCTCCCATCAGGAGCAAAAGTTATAGCTGTAGGAATGACCAATCCTGAGACAACTGTCTGTGCTTCAAATCCAGAGAGTGCCCAAGAACTTGTTATAGGTATACTAAAAAATAGTATAGATATATATATTCAGAAGCGTATTTTTTTCTCAATAGATGAGAGAAGTCGAAGGTATTTCATATGTAGTGGGGTTATAAATTCATTTCTAATATTTCAAAAATATTAACGGAAACTAAATGATGAGAGATTTCTCTTTCTGTTGTTCCAGCCATGGAATACTTCTCCTACAATATTGTACGATGGAGAGAATTCGTGATTAACAAAAGGACACCCCCATGTCCACCCGACCCAGCCCGACACCTACAGTCACTCACTCGGATGAGCGATCGTCTTGCAATATATGCCACAGAACTGATTCTGATAGTATTCTCTCTACACTGAAAATCAAAGAAAAAATAAAGACAATTGAAACAAAAAAACCCCGAGAAATTCGGAATTTTTTCTAGGAAACTAAGTCTATACTTATCTCCCAAATAGAGAATAAGATCAGAATTAGAGTAATAATTGAGATCTAAATTGATCTATTTCTCATAGCAAAAGAGACTCAATTAGAGTGCCTTAGTCTCGATCTCTGTCTTCATTCTGTTTGCAAATTCTACAATAGTCTCATTCGTCTTTTCTTGTGTCTTGTAGTTGCGGACGGCGATAGTACGACTCTGCATCTCAGCATCACCAACGACGAGGATATAGTTCACATGGTCGATCTCAGCATTTCGCATCTTCTTGCCGAGGGAGTCATTGGAGTCGTCGAACTTGACTCTGAGTCCTGCCTTCTTGAGCTCTGCATATACCTCATCTGCATACGGGAAAAAGTTCTCACCAACGGGTATGATGCGGACTTGTTCTGGTGCCAGCCACAGTGGGAATGTGCCTGCAAAGTGCTCGATCATGATCCCCATGAACCGCTCTAGTGATCCAGAGATTGCCCGATGGATCACGACTGGCTGTTCGTCTTCGTTTTTCTCATTTTTGAATGATAACTTGAATCGAGCCGGTTGGTTAAAATCACACTGGATCGTGGCGAGTTGCCACTCGCGTCCGATCGCATCCTTGAACATGAAGTCGAGTTTTGGCCCATAAAATGCTGCCTCACCTGGCATCGGCTTGTAATTGAGACCATTCGCAATAGCGGCCTCCTCTAGAGCCTGTTCAGCGATCTCCCACACATCATCACCTCCGAGATATTTCTCTGGAGTGAGTGGATCGCGGATCGAGAGCGATACCCAGTATCCGTCCATCAGGCCAAATGTCGTATAGAACTGCTTGATCACATCAACGATCGACGATACTTCGTCTTTGATTTGGTTGACTCGACAGAAGAGATGTCCATCATCCTGAGTGATCGAGCGGACACGAGTGAGACCTGAGAGTTGCCCAGTCTTCTCATCTCTATAGACCGTCGCAGGCTCAAAATATCGAACCGGCATATCACGATAGGAGAACTGATTGTCTGCGAATATCTGCATGTGATGTGGACAGTTCATCGGCTTGAGGAAAAAGTTCTCTTTGCTCGTTCCACCATAGACAGAGAACATATCCTCGAGGTATTTACCAGCATGGCCACTTGTCTGATAGAGTTCTTCCTTGGCGAGATGAGGCGTACAGACACGATCATATCCACGATCCTTGTGTAGATCCCAGAGGTAGTCCTTGATCGCTTCACGGATGATCATCCCGTTGGGCTGGATGAGCGGGAGTCCTGACCCTACCATATCTGATACGGTGAAGAGTTTGAGCTTCTTCCCGAGTATTCGATGATCCCGCTTCTTCGCCTCTTCCATCATATGCTCGTAGGCATCGAGCTCCTCCCTGGTGTCAAAAGCAAGACCATAGATACGAGTGAGTTGCTTATTCTTGGCATCTCCTCTCCAGTAGGCTCCTGCGAGTTTGTCGAGCTTGAACGAATCCTCTGGTATCTCGTTGGTGAACTGGACATGAGGCCCCTGACACATATCGATGAAGGTCGCAGTCGAGAATTCACCGAGATAGGGGAATCCTGCGTAGACTGGATTGTGGAACTTCCCGATATTGGCATAAAATCCGATCACCGTCTCACCCCGAGCTGCGAGATCCTCGATCATCTCGAGCTTGTAGATCTCACCGAGAGCAGTCGTGAACGCCTTCGCATCAGCGACGGAGAGAGAGAACTGCTTGAATTCTTGTCCTTCGCGGACGATAGACTTCATCTTCTTCTCAATATCCTTGAGTTTTGCCTCCTCTAGGGTAGCATCTCCGAAGTCGATATCGTAGTACCAACCAGTATCGATATCAGGACCGATTGCGAGCTTAGCGTTGGCACCCATGACCATGCGAGTAGCTTGAGCCATGATGTGGGAGAGAGAGTGGCGGCGAGTAGAGAGAGGAGAGGACATAAGGAGGTGGGGTTACTATATTAGTTAGGTGGAATTGA
>JAYWCE010000043.1:0-6072 GCA_043780775.1 Candidatus Altimarinota bacterium
GAGGAGATCAGAGCAAGCTATGAGAAATACGAATACGAGGAGTACTCTGATATGGACAACATCATGACGCTCTCAGGATTCGTCCGAGGATATATTGGACAATGACTCCAGTATCCTCCATCACTCTCAAATTCACTTGCTGAACTTCAGGTATTTCCACTCGATGAGATCGCATCTATGGAGACGGATATTGCCAGATGATTCGGATATGACTTTGCTCAGAAGCCGTTGATACCAGGACGCCAATATCGAGTAGAAAATGGAACCATAGAACAAGGGAGGAAAGAATGCCCGATCGGGGAATTGCTCCGTCATCGCGAGGGACGAAGAGATCCAGGTACCTCAAAACCGGAAATGGATTGACACCTCATATCACATGGAAACAGTGATACTCCTCGCAATGATAGGACTCAACGCATCTATGCTCAGTGACCACTCATCCCACGAGAATATTATCCTGATGAGCTCACTCTATCTATCGCAAAAATCCGCAATATACTGAATCATAGATTCCTCCCGTATTGGTCAGCTTCACCAGTGGCAAGTCTCCGCTCCGCCCTGATAGCGAATCGAGATGGGGCATATCGAATTGGTTTCAGAGTCTCTGTCATCGCGAGGGACGAAGCGACCCAGGATATAAAAAATGAATCATTATCTGGATTACTTTCTTCGTCGCAATGACAGGAACAGTGGATCATCTTCGAGTATAGTTTTGCATCATCTGAGTTCACTGAGGTTCCATA
Organism: Candidatus Altimarinota bacterium; assembly: GCA_043780775.1. Taxonomy (GTDB): domain Bacteria; phylum Patescibacteriota; class Gracilibacteria; order BD1-5; family UBA2023; genus JABFSX01. The sequence goes on from JAYWCE010000043.1 coordinate 744, forward strand.
TACTCCGAATATCAGAATCGATGAGGACTATTGGTTCTCGGATATCCTCGACTTCCTCGATTGACGACAAGAACTCTATTCGAACTTCTGGCACCAGCTTGATCCGAAAAAAATATATAGACTCTGGACTTGTCTCGGAGCCGACTATATGAACAATGATCTCGTCCTCGCGAAGTATCGACTTCATTTTAACAGGGCGACGAGAGGGGAGACGGCGAATGAGTGGGTGGAGGGGATACTGGGGAAGATTTAGATTTTCAATCGTTTTTTATCCATTCTTTGAGTGGATTCTCATGGAATTCCATATATATTTTGCATATTCAAAAAGTTATGCAAAGATTCTATCAGAAATTCTTATTTTAGGCAAAATATCGTCTTTATTTTTCAATCCTTTTCTATATACTCTCTCCTATGTCTAATGTCCGAAAACATCTCCATGTCATCGGTATCGGTGGAATCTGAGTATCAGCGCTTGCTCGCTACTACAAGCGTCTCGGCTATAGTGTATCTGGTTCTGATGGGGCTGATTCGCCATTTCTCGATCGACTCAGATCTGAGGGATTTGAGATCCAGATCTGACACAAGTCTGAGAATCTCAGAGATGATACTGATCTCGTCATCTACTCTGAGGCGATCATCACTCAGCCCGATCTCCCACCTGAGGAGCAGATCTACTCCAATCTAGAACTTGCGAAAGCAAGAGATCTCGCCATAGAGCATCTCTCCTATCCAGTGGCTCTCGGTCAGGTTTTCAACTCCAAGCAGGGAATCGCTATCACGGGTTCTCATGGTAAGTCGACGACCACGGCGATGACGACACTGATGCTCGCGAATGACTATGCGACCAATCCGACGATAGAGTTGCCAGATGATGGTGCAGCGTTCTATGCCCCGACGGCTCCAGGTTGTACGGCGATCATCGGGACACAGGTGCCACAGCTGAACAATTCGAACTTCTACACCGAGCCTCTTACTGATAATTTCGTCATAGAGGCCTGTGAGTACAAGAGATCATTCCTGCAATATTATCCCTATATCACCGTTATCACCAATATTGATCTCGATCATCTCGATTATTATCATGATCTCACAGACTATCTCTCCGCGTTCCAGGCGATCGTAGATCAGACAAACGGATTCGTCCTCATATCTGCAGATGATGAGAATAGTACAAAACTCCAAATACCAGAAGAGAAAAAAATCATCGTGGGAAATAATACTATTACCTACTATCCACGAGTTGAGGAGACGATTGATGGAGCGGTGAGTGCCTATTATGTGGAAAAAACGATGCCAATACCAGATATGATACTCCAGGTACCAGGTTCTCATCTCCTCCAAGACGCTCATCTTGCCTATGCAGTGGGACGATTGCTCGGGATGCAGGATGATATCATCATCCCAAAACTCGAGTGATATATGGGATCATGGCGTCTGTCTGAGATCGTAGGGACTACGGCGAGTGGCAATATGGTGATGAGTGACTATGGTCATCATCCGAACGAGATCCGACCGACTCTCAGAGCTATTCGTGACAAATATAGCGACAAACAACTCCTCGTCGTATTCCAGCCTCATCAGTATTCACGTACTCGTGAGCTACTACCCGAATTCGCAAATAGCTTCTCAGACACATCAGAGCTAATCATCCCGAATATCTACTTCTCTCGCGACAAGCAAGAGGATGTCGAGTGGATGACGATGGATCGACTCATAGCAGCTATATCAGAGACTCAACCGAATACCCGAGATGGTGGTGGACTCGAGAATACATCAAAACTGATCCGAGAATATGATGCAAAAAACCCAAATAGTTCGATCATCCTCCTCCTCGGAGCTGGAGATGTCGATAGACTCAGGAATCAGATACTCTAGCGAACTATGATTCCTACGGTCTCTTAGTTCTGTATTTCGCTCGCAAACGCCCTTTGCGAAGCATAGAAGTACCCTTGGGGTACCGAGAAACTCTATTTGCTCACTCCATTTGAACTATGAACCTCGATCTCACGCATCTGCTCTGGACAACCGTACTCAATCTGATTGTCTCTCATCTTGGGGCCAATTACCTCTCTCATATGACACCAAGAGGATATTGGTTCTGGTTCACGATCATATCGCTCGTAGTCTGACTCATCTTCCTCTAATATGCTCATCATCATTCCGACAGATACCTGCTACTGACTCGCTGGAGATATCTCTTCACTAGAGGATTATCATGAGATATATCGACTCAAGGGTCGCAATTTCGACAAGAGACTTGCTATCCTCGTCAAGGATTGGGATATGCTATGCAAATATAGCGAGATCACGAGGGATCAGATAGGGTTCCTCGAGAATTATCCTCATCCATGGAGCATTATCTTGAGCAAAAAAGAAGGAATTGTACTCCCAGAATATCTCGATGCTGAGCAATATACTCATATCTCATTCCGTGTGGCGAGTGCGTGTATCCCAATAGATATCTGAAATAAACTGAGCTATCCACTCTGGCTCACTTCAGCGAATCTCTCAGGACAAAGTGAATCACAAACCCTCGCGGAAGTGATATCATGTTTTCCATGAATTGATTGTTTCAATGGGGGACTCTGTGATCAGCCACCGTCAGATGTCTTCTCTCTTGGTGCATATGGGGAATTGCAGTATGTGAGACAGAATTATTAAAAAACCTCTCGGATCGTGATCCGAGAGGTTTTTTGTGTGAAGTTGTTTTTTGGAGCTCGGTTGAGAAAAGATGCTTTCCAGAGATCGATCTGTTCGCACGCATTCCAGATATTCGATTGACCAAATCGCATAGCTGATACCCATATTCACAGAAAGATCTATAGAAAAAGCTACCTCTAATCATACAGAGATATCCATAGAGTCAAGTGAAAAGTAATTGACTAATATTGTGTATAATCAATAAGTATCGTTACGATTGAGTAACTGTCTTCTAACGGGATGCTAGAATAGAGATGGCTGAACTTGCGGAATCTCAATTATTTGCAATATATCGGTCGACGATGATATCGAGTTCCCGTTCGTCTATACGAGAGCGGGGCATTGGCCGTCGTTTTTTTGTTCCTTTTAAACGAGCTAGAAGGGCTACGAGTACAGTTTTATTAGGGAATTCCTTGAATTTATCTGTAGTAATAGAAGGGCTTGATGCAATCATCTTGAGTACTGCCTCATAGTCCCCATTGATAAGATTGGCCTGTATATCTATTCACGAGAGAAACTCTTGGACCCTTGCTGTTGCCTCTCGAAATGCTTGTTTTTCAACAGTTTTTCAGAGCAAGGTTGATACCTTGCTTGCGATCAATACCTCTACATCTTCGTGCAAGGATCATACTCAGTTACCTTCAGCAAAATATGGGGAACCATCAATGCGAGTAATACTATTCATATCTTTTGTTCCAGGTTATCTGTCTCTTGGCGTAGTTACGAGATCTCTGCTGGATGAGAGCTTTCGCAACTGCGAGTGTGATATTTCACTCTAGAGCGTCGACGACTTCTCGGTATCCGATCGTCGTGAGTCCAGGACAGTGTGAGCTAAATAGATTCACATTATACTCTACTTCTTGTACGAGTCAAGAGTAAAACATCTCATCTACACGTCGATCGATATTTGCATAGAGCGTCTTGCGATCTGCATCATCATATGGTGTGAGAAATAGTGGTGCGAATCTCGGAGTTTTTTTTCACTTGGACTCCAGCTTGGATTCGCCGGTCTGCCGCATTACCTCGAGTCATCGCATCACATAGCGATAGTTACCTGGATCGAGCGTATGGGCATATTCCGGATCGACTCTCTCGAGCATATTCCAGAGTTCCTCGTTTCATTTTTCTTGTCTGATTGTTTCTAATTCTGCTCTATAGTCCCAGTCCGGAGGCGTATCAGGATAGGCCATCTCATAGAGGAGTCCGTCGATATAGAGTCCAGTGCCACCGCAGAGGATCGCTATATTTCATCGCGACTGTATATCCAGGATGATGGGGAGTACCATATTCACGAACTCGACTACCGAGAAGATCTCACTCGGATCGATCACATCGATCATGTGGTGTGGGATATTTCGCATATCCTTGTTTTTGATTTTCCCAGTTCCGATATCCATATGTCGGTAGATCTGACGAGAATCTGTCGAGATGATCTCACTCCCTATGTACTCAGCAACATCGAGTGAGAGGGCTGTCTTACCACACGCAGTCGGACCATAGATGACGATGACTTTTGGGAGTTCCGTCTCACTTCGGATGAACTCATCGAGAGGTGCCCTATACTTTTGGAGCATTGAGTTTGGTTTTGATATGGGATATATGCGTATCTATGTCCTCCAGAAATCAGAGCGTGATCACAAAGAGTGGAACCCCGATCAACAATCCAACGAGTCCGAAAAAATGCTCAGAAACGAGGAGAATCACGAATATGATAAAAACGGGAATGTGGACATAAGATGAGACGATCCGAGGATTGAGATAGTACGCCTCGATGGCATGGACGATCGCAATCATGGCGATCACGAGTGCCACAGATACTCAGCCACCGTATCCATAGGCGATGATGAGGATAGGTACTCCCGAGATAAATGTCCCAAAAACAGGGATAAATCCGAACACGAGCACGATGAGTGATAGTGTGAAAATAAATGGAAATACCGCTCCACCATGGAGGAGTGATATGATGACGAGTCCTATAGATGTGAGGACCGCATTCACTATGGCGATCAGTGACTGAGCCCTGAGAATAGCTCCGAATCCGTTCCCGATCTTGTGAGCGATAACCTCATATTCTCGATAGAAAAATGCGAAATTCCCTCACTTCATCTGTAAGAGGAACCGAGCAATCGGCTGACGCTCTATAACGAATATATATGAGAGTATGAGTCCGATGAGGAACTTGGTCAGGATGATGCCAGTATTTTTGAGATAAAATAGTATATTCTGTCCGATGAGTTCCAGGTTATCAGTACTGATGATGTCACCTACGATCTGATCGAGTCAGAGATCTATCTGGAGACTACTCTCTATCCCAGTAGCAAATGTCTGGAGCTGTCCTGCGATCTGCGGTGCCCTATTGATGAACTGTCATATCTCGCCGATGATCTGTGGGATGATATTGACAAAGAGGAATGATACGATCAGGATAAAGAGTATGTAGAGGATCGTCACTACGATATTGGTGTTATTATATCTGAGTGCGAGTTCTGATGCCTTGTTCCGCTGACCATGGAGTCACCATGCATGGATGACGCCAGTGAGCCATGATCCAGACTCGAGAAAGAGATATGCAAAGAGGAATGTGATGAAAAAAAGAAGGAGAAAATCAGATAAGATATATCCGACGAGA
>JAYWCE010000044.1:0-2101 GCA_043780775.1 Candidatus Altimarinota bacterium
CCGATCGATGGTATCATCAGCCGAGTGATCGCGAGTGTCGGACAGTCGGTGAATATCGGTGCACCTGTCGCTGAGTTCACGAGCAAACAACCACAGATCATCATCGATATTGAACCAAGTCTCGTGGCATCTCTAGGAGTCGGACAGAGTGTATCTATACTCGTCGCAGAGCGGACACTCACGGGAGTCATCACGGCTCTCTCGACAGTCGCCAATGCCAATCTGCTCTCCACCGTCCGCATCTCTCTGCCCGATGGACAACCATATCTCGGGGAGAGTGCTCTCGTATCATTCTCACCAAAAGAGGAAACCGAGTGACAAACTATCCTCACACTCCCACTGAGTGCAATCTCCATAATCGCAGAGTGAGAAGGCGAGATCTCGATCTACACGGCTACCGGTATCACTAGAACGAGTGTCAAAATCGGACAGACTCTCGGGGACACCGTCGAGATACTCTCGCAAATTTCGAATGGTACGGAGGTGATTCTCACGGATATGAGTAACTATGATGAGAGTAAACAAATAATAGAGAAGAAAACATGAATAGGGAACGGGGAGGTGAAAAAATAATTTTTAATTTTGAATTCGTAAATATGTCTCGACTCACTGACCTCCAATCTCAAGTCGAATCTTGATTCCTCGGATTCTGGGTACGCAAGTATCGAATATCGTATCTCATCGTCCTCCTCGTGATGACGATGGGTATCCTCGCTGCTCTCGCCATCCCCAAGGAGTCATCTCCGAGTATCCAACTCGGGATCATATCAGTCTCGACTCTCTATCCAGGTACGAATCCTGAAGATATGGACTCACTCATCACTGACAAGATATATAAAGAAGTAAAAGATATCAAGTGAATCGAGAAAATCACTACAAATTCCTCACTAGGTATCTCGCGTGTTACTATCACGCTCAAAACAAGTGCCAACCCCAAGGATGTGCTCGATGATGTCAGAAACAAAGTAGGAACTGTCATACTCCCGCTAGATGCGAAAACCCCAGTGGTCACTGAGATAGAGACAGATACGGGCCGAGCTTTTTCAGTTTTTATCTACGATCCGAGTGGGGAATCGAGTCGATCAGTACTCGTCGCCAGGGCTATCGATCTCCAGCAAACAGTCAAGCTCATACCTGGTATCGATAGTGTCGATCTCTCAGCCAGTGCCGATACTGGACCAATAGGTGGATGAGGGAGCAATGAGACCTCCTATGATGTCGAGATCATCATCCCTGCAGACAAGCTCACATCACTCTGACTCTCCCTCACGAGCATCGCGAATACGATCCGGAGTGCCAATCTCGATCAGCCGATCGGCAACTATGCCCTCGGAGACAAAAAATATGACTACCGTATCGAATGAAAAAATAGGAAGTCTCTCGATTTTCTCTCGACTGCGATCGCACTCCCAAGTGGATCACAGATACGGCTCGGAGATATTGCCAGGATAGAACGCAAATACAAGAGTACCGCAGAGAATCGAGTCATCGTCGGCTCTGCAGGACAGAGTGCCCCCTATATCGGACTCACGATCAACAAAACCGATGCAGCAAATATATTCACGGCGAGCGATGTAGCAAAGAGAGAGATCGAGCGAGTATTTGCAACAAGTGGATTCTCCTGACTCCAGTATCTCTACACTTCTGATCTCGCAGACAATATCAGAGACGACTATGGTGAACTCACCAAGGAGGCTATCACGACACTGATACTCGTATTCATAGCAATGTATCTCTTTGTCGGATTTCGAGATTCACTCTTTGCGAGTCTCACACTCCCACTGGCTTTTCTCGCGACATTTATACTCCTGTATTATTTTGGATTCACACTCAACTTTCTTACCAACTTCTCACTGATTCTCTCCTTCGGTATCGCGGTCGATACCATTATCGTGATCGTGCAAGCAGCGAGTGCCAAGGCTCGTATCGGATATGAACCACGCACCGCGATCATGCTCGCATTGCGTGAGTATAGTGTCCCGATCATATCAGGAGTCTCAGTGACGATCGTTGTATTCATCCCGATGATGTTTTTACCAGGGATTTTGTGAAAATTCCTCGCCTATATCCCGATCACTATATTCGGTGTACTCGCTTCTGG
>JAYWCE010000045.1:0-2101 GCA_043780775.1 Candidatus Altimarinota bacterium
GGCGAATGGATTTTTTTCATACTTACTTCTTCCCATTCTCGATGATACGTCTACGGATCTCTTGTTTCATCTCAGCACCATGAGAGGACTGCTGGAGGAGCGTGAGGAAGTCGTCTTTCAGGAATACTTGGAGTTCACTATTCTCAGTAACCTCGACGGTTGCATTGCGAGGTTCATCAGTGATGAGTGCGATCTCTCCGAAGAATCCCCCCGCCTTGAGTGTTGCAATCTCTTTGGCTCCTTGGAGGACTCGGACTTTTCCTGAGTTGATATAATAGGCACATCCATTTGAGATTTCACTCTCTTGGATGACCACTTCGCCAGTTTTCCGGTACTGAGTCTGACTCATGAGGAGGAAAAATGCGATGACCTCCTTGGAGAATCCATCAAATATGTAGAGATTTTCGATATTTTGAGACATAGAACGGTTTAGATATGGAGCCAGTATAGCATATCCAGGTGAAAATCGCAAATTTTTTGTCCTTGATAAAAAAATACCCACAAAATGGGGTATTTTTAGTTTTTATCTCAGAAGTGATTCTACCTCGACGAGTTGAGCCTTGTCTACGATGAGAAAATCAGAACGAATGAATCCGTGGATCCGCCCATCAACACTCTCTACCTCTGACCAGTTATCGACGGTAGCAACACGGTAGAATACCACATCTCGAGAGACAGTAGTGATGATAGAGGAACCATACCAAGGACTGACTCTAACATTCACCATATGAGCTACACTGGTGTGGACGAGATCTGTCCAATAGGCGATATCGGCCTGCCCTATTTTGACGAGATCCGATGGAGTCGCATCACGGAGATATCTTGTCCCTGCATATCCGCTCGTACCAGAGGCAGTGTCGATATCGATCGTATTCTGACGAGTATCGGTGACGACGACCTCTCCTGTGCGGACTGGAGTCCAGCCTGTCACTGCCCCAGTTACCTGGACGGCATCATTGCGGATAAGGTATCCAGCTGTATCAGATTGCATATTCTTCCCTGATCTGACACGGAGCGATCTGATCGCATTCGCATAGCGGATCTGCTGCTGTCGGATCATCTCGATACGATAGTTCAGCATATCTCGCTGAGAAAGATCGAGGAGGATAACTCCTGTTTTCTTTTTTGGTGTAGCATTGAGAGTGACATCATCATCGAACATATTGAGTGATGGAGTGATAGATCCAGTGTTAGATACTGTGTTAACACTATTCCCAGTCTGAGTCGATGAGGTACTAGTACTCTTGGGTCCATTACAATTCGGCATATTAGGAGCAATACGAGTCATGAGGATCTTGCCGACCTCAGTCCGCGTAACTGCCGTACCATTACAACCGATCCATGCATAGACGGGTGGCTGATTGTCGCCACTAGCAGCTCGGAGAGAGACGATACCGAGAGCCATAGTAGACAAAATAACGAACAAAACAAGTGAACGATTATACATAAAATAGGTATTAAGAATTGTATCCTAATACCTATTATAGGGTATTTATATATTTGTCAATTTTATTTTAAAATTTATAGTATGTGATATACTATTTCCAAGTGAATGCGAGTTCCTCCCCCTTCGTCGAGAGTATCAGTTGATTTTTCTTTTTACCTACAGCGATCATCATATCTGCGATCGCATCCTCGATCCGGTCCTGGATATATCGTCTGACAGGGCGAGCTCCGTACTCAGGATTATAGGTCGATCGAAGGATCAGATTCACTGCCTTGGCATCATAGGTACAAGTGACTCCGAGACTGTTCAGGCGAAGCAAGAGATCATCGAGCTGGAGGATGACGATATTTTTTAGTACTTTTTTATCGAGTGGATTGAACACAATCGTCTTGTCGATACGGTTGAGGAATTCAGGAGAAAAATAATCTGGGAGCTGTTTGAGTACCTTTTGTCGGGTCTCTGAGTAGTCAGAAATTATTTTTTCTTCTTCTTTTTCTCCTGTCGAAAATCAGATCTGTGCCGCCTTCTCGTTGAATTCATCGGATCCTATATTGGAGGTCATGATGATGATCGTATTCTTGAAATTGATAGAGCGACCCTTGCCATCTGTCACCATACCATCTTCGAGGATCTGGAGGAGGAGGTTATAGACGT
>JAYWCE010000046.1:0-6034 GCA_043780775.1 Candidatus Altimarinota bacterium
ACGATTGCTCCTCGAGGTGCTTTCTGTCATTCCTGTGGAAACATAAATCCAGTCACTCACAAGGAATCCTTATTTGTTACTGGATTTCGGGACAAGTCTGGAATGACAGAAAGCACCTCGAGGAGCAATCGTTTCCCCTCATACATCGTATATATCCCTGGCCATAGCGTATATGCCTGCCACATGTGATATATATCTGTAGCCGATTTTGACCAGTCGATGAGTCCATCTTCTTTTTCGATTTTTTTGCAGTAGGTTGCCTGATTCGCATCTTGTGGAAGTGGGGTGATACCGCCAGTGGTAAATTCTCTGAGCGTCTGGATCAATGTCGGTCAGGATATGAGAGCGAATTTCGCAAAGAGGGTTATCGAGGTCTCAGTGGGATCGATCGCAATCGATCGGATTTTTAGGATATCGCCCTCATCCATCCCCTCACTCATTTCCATGATCGTGACTCCTGTTTCTTTTTCTCAGTTGAGGAGTGCTGCCTGGATCGGCGATGCTCCGCGATAGGCTGGCAAGATGGAGCCATGGATATTGATGCACATCTTCTTGGGGATATCGAGGAGTTCTTGTGGAACTATCTTGCCATAGGCAACAACGATGAAATAATCACATTCATGAGCTCTGAGCTCATCGAGGAATTCTGGATTATTTCGAACTTTGAGTGGTTGCAATACTGGGAAATGTTGTGAGATGGCCAACTCCTTCACTGGACTTGCCTTCATGATCTGTTCTCGTCAGAAAGGTTTATCAGGATTGGTCACGACGAATACGACCTCCATATCTGGAGCATCGATGAGATTCTGGAGAACTGATGCTGAGAGCGATGGAGTGCCAAAAAATCAAATACGCATAGGAGATGATTATAAAAAAAGGTATGCAATAAGCAAGTGGAAATAGAGAAGAATATTTTGGAAATAGCTCAAAAACAATGAATTCTAGGCATAAAAATTTTTTCGAAAGGAGCTTACTGATGAGTAAGTGTACCCCAAGAGTATTTCCAATGCGACAAGTCGCAAGGGGGCACTAAGAAAATGATTTTTATAACGAAGAAGTCAGTAGTTTTTCAGTTATCTCCTGAGAATGTTTGCATTTTTTGCATCGTTTCGATATACTGGAACAAATCACTTTTCCATCTTATGCTTACTCGTATTATTCTTGTACTCATTTCCCTATTTTTTGCATCAGGAATTATCACTGCGGCACCTCTCGATATCAATGTGAGAGAAGTGAGAGTCGGGGATACTGGTAATTCCAACAATCTCCTTGAGTTATTTGCGTCTCCTCTTCGGTCATTTTTTTTCTCACCAGGAGCCTATGGATCGGATGGATTTCTCGGTGCATTCACGACGATTGCCTTCCAGATTAAGAATTTTTTCATCGCTATCGCGGTTATATTTCTCATTATTGGGGTTATTAGACTCCTCTTCTCAGCAGGTGATGAGGAGAGTGTTAAAAAGTGGAAATCCAATATTATTTGGACATCCGTCGGAATTTTTGTTATGCAAATAGCTTTCTCAGTATGGAATACCCTGATATTGCGAAATGCATCGGCGAATATCGGAAGTTCACTCGGATGGGAATTCTGGGTCAATGTATTCTCACCGATTGTGAACCTCCTCCAGATGCTTGCGGCATTCGGCTTTCTTTTAATGGCAGTATGGGCATTTTTCATCATGGTGACAGCCGCTGGCGATGAAGAGAAGGTAAAAAAAGCTAAAAATACCATACTCTATGCAATAATCGGATTCCTCCTCATCAAGATCCCCTATGCGATTGTGAGGGCATTCTATGGGCGACCGGGCTGTGAGAATAGTGCTGGAGGATTTGCCTCTGTCGGAACGTGTGACATCAAGGAGGTAGACATTGCTGGTGGAATCGGGATTGTGGGCAAATTATTCACATTTTTCAACACCTTCCTCTCAGTGATCTGTGTGATTCTCATCATCTATGCTGGGTGGCTCGTCCTCATATCGGGTGGTGAAGAGGAAAAACTCAAAAAAGCTAAAAGTACCGTTCTCTATATCATTCTCGGGTTCATCGTGCTCGTCGCGAGCCACGCGATCTTCCGATTTTTCATATTGAAAGGATAATGAGAGTTAAGGGATTAGGTTCCAATTCATACAATATATACTATCCAGATAGAGGCTTCACTATTGCTTCTCAGTTCTAAATTCTAAGCTCTCAACTCCCTTGTCTCAACTCCTCTTTGTCTTCATCGCAACGATCACCATACTCGCCATCCTCTACTGGCACATGAGGCGTCGTACTGCTATGGATCGTTCACTTGGTATGGTATTTCTCCGCGTGATTATCGCCCGCAAGGATAGCGATAGCGACGAGAAAAAAGAAACGGTGAAGGATTTCCGTGAACAGATATCGATTATGGAACAGCTCCTCGCGAGCCTGAAGTCGCTCCACTCGAGTGCATTCAAGAGTTGGTTTTTTGGTCAAGAATATATCTCCCTGGAGTATGTCGCCCATCATGATGAGCTCTATTTCTATGTAGTAGTACCGAAGAAATCGAAACTCCTCGTCGAGAAGCAGATCATCGGATTCTATCCAGATTGTCTCATCGAAGAAACACAAGAAGTCAATATATTCGAGAATAGAACGACCGTCCGTGGCGAGATCATGATGATGAAAAAAGGACCCGAATTCCCGATCCGAACCTATACCAAGCTCGAATCCGATAGTATGAATGGACTCCTCTCGGCACTCGGATCACTCGATAGCGATGAGTCAGCGTGTATCCAGATACTCCTGCGTCCTGTCGATGACGACTGGCAAGAGGCAATCCGAAAGATGATCCGAAAAACTGAAAAGAAAAATGGGGGATACTTTCACTTTTCACTCAATCCGCTCTCATGGATCGGGAGTATCATCAATATGGTCGTGAGTGATCCTCAGGACTCTATGAAGCACTCCGAAGAGAACAAAAATGAGGACGAAGAACCCGTCGATGAAGAGGGCCTCATGAAAGAGAAAATCAAAAAAACAGGCTATGCAACTACGATCCGTATCATCGTCACGGGCAATGATGAGACGAGTACGGATGCTGAGCTAAAGAGTATCATTTCAGCGTTTTCTCAGTTTGCTTCACCGACCTATAATCGATTCAAGCCGATGAAACGCAAGAGTCTCTCTCTCCTCGTCGAACACTATATATTCCGTCAGTTTGCGTGGTGGCAACGAGCCCCGATCCTCAACAGTGAAGAACTCGCAACTCTCTACCACTTTCCACATAGCAAGTACAATAAGCAGCCTGAGATCCGTTGGCAGCGATTCAAGGTAGTCAAGGCTCCCGTCAATACTCCGAAAGAGGGTCTCTATATCGGGGATAATGTATTCCGTGGGGAGTCCAAGCCGATTTTTGTCAAAAATGAAGATAGGTTTCGTCACTTCTACGTCATCGGGCAAACTGGTACCGGTAAGTCATCGATCCTCCAGGTCATGGCGAGACAAGACCTCAGGAACAAGCGAGGGATCGCAGTCATGGATCCGCATGGAGACCTCGCGAAGGATCTCCTCAGCTTCATACCCAAGGAACGAGCCGATGATCTCATCTACTTCGATCCAGGAGATCTCTCTCGACCGATGGGACTCAATCTACTCGAAGCGAATAGTGAAGATGAGAAACAGATGGTCGTCGCTGATGCCACCAATATTATGATCAAATTATTCGGAAGCGAGATATTCGGACCTCGTATCCAGGATTATTTTCGCAATGGGTGTCTCACACTCATGGATTGTCCGACGGGTGGTGCGATCACGGATCTCATCCGACTATTTACTGATGACAACTTCCAGCGAGAGCGTAGAACCACACTGAAGAATCCAATCGTGAGAACCTGGTGGGATCATACCTACGCGAAGATGGGTGACCGAGAGAAGGGGGAGATCATCCCATATTTTGCTGCGAAATTCGGACAATTCATCACGAATACTCTGATGAGAAATATAGTCGGGCAGACCAAGAGTGCGTTCGATATTGCTGACATCATGAACAACGAGAAGATACTATTCGCGAGTTTGTCAAAATGAGTACTCGGAGATCTCAACTCGAATCTCCTCGGTCTCATACTCGTGTCAAAAATCCAAATAGCGGCAATGAAGCGGCAACAGATGGCGACGGCGGATCGTCGTGATTTTTTCCTCTATATCGATGAGTTCCAGAACTATGTGACGGACTCGATCGAGTCTATTCTATCAGAGGCCCGCAAGTATCGACTCGGTCTGGTGATCGCTCACCAGTATCTCGGTCAGTTGCAAAAGTCTGATGCTCTGACGAAGTCCAACCTGAATCTCAAAGATGCTATCTTCGGTAACGTCGGGACTATGATGACCTACAAAATTGGTCCAGAAGATGCAGAGATGATGGGCAAGCAATTTGCTCCGGTGTACTCGGATCAGGACTTCGTCAATATGGACAAATTCAAAGCCGCCATCAAGCTCTCCGTGGACGGACAACCTACTCCAGGATTCTCACTCAATGTACCTCTCCCATGGCTCGAGAAGGGAGATCCAGTTACCGGTAGTGCCCTACGAGAGCTCTCACGCCTCAAGTACGGTCGAGAGAGAGAATTCGTCGAGAAGGAGATCATCTATCGTATCGGCTCTCAAGGATAAAAAATTATGCACTCACGCTCACTCACATTCCTGTTTATTTTTGCATCACTCGTCCTGGGTGGGTATAGGATAGTGAGTGCGGCCCCACAGACATATGAAGCATACCAGACAGAAGTGAACAGTTATTGTAATAGTAGTGGTCAACTCTGGGGCAAATACAATACACTCGTCCCAAAAATCGACTATAGTGAACTCTCGACGAATGCGATCAATGATACACTCAGTAACTGGAGGGCTGGCGGAATATGAGTGAGTGATGATGAGCGGCTCCGACTCAAGCGAGATCTCGATCCAGTTAGAATCGGTGAATATAGTGGATTCAAGACGCTTGAGATAGCTCGGGTAGGATATCGTACTCGTATGAATTCTGCATTTGCATGTGCCGTAATATCATCACGTCAACGCACTCTTGTAGATCTCCAAAAGTTGATCGGGCAAAAAATAAAAACTAAAAGCTCTGAAATTCTAGAGAAACTCCAAAAAGAATGAGAAAACCTTGAGAGAGAATATAAAAAGCTCACATGTAATCCTACAGTAGGCATAGAAACTATAATTAATCTATCTAATACTGCTTCACTGCAGTATTGTACCTATCGTCACTATCTCAGCTACCTCGACTCCAATATCGAGGATGTATCACGTGTGCAAAATATCGAAACATGAATCGGTCAATGAAGCTGAACACAGATTGCGACCACTACGAGTGAATGGAACAATGCCTCATTTCGATATCAATCAGACCTTTCTCGTGAGATCATCCGAGCTGATACAACACTTCCCAAGGCCATACGGGCATTCATCGAGATGGATCAGACCTACGCTGCCCATATCCTCCTACAACTTGTGTATGATGATTATATTAGACTTCGGAAGGCGTTATCGAATTATATGAATCTCTCATCTCAACTGTATCAAAAAGCAAATAATGCTCAGAGTACTAATAAATAAAAAATCTCTTCAACAACAGTTGAAGAGATTTTTTATAATGTTTATTATTTTGCAATAACCTCAGTTTTTTTCGCACGAGCGTAGAACTTATCCATCGAACTTGTCTTGAGGAGTGTCTTCTTACCTGTGTAGAATGGATGACACTTGGAGCAGGTTTCTACTCGGATCTCTTGTTCCTTGGTAGCACTACCGACTGAATATGTGTTTCCACATGAGCAGGTTACTGGTACTTGTTTGTAGTTTGGATGGATTGCTGATTTCATAGGTATGAATGGTTAAGAGTTGGTTGCGATCGCTCGATTCATAGAAATGAAAGGGTACGAATGCCTCTTTGTATTTTTTGATGGTAAAATACAAAACCAATAATGGTGGGCCGGGTAGGGATCGAACCTACGAAGGCGAAGCCAAAGGATTTACAGTCCTCCCCATTTGACCACTCTGGAACCGACCCAGA
>JAYWCE010000047.1:0-2083 GCA_043780775.1 Candidatus Altimarinota bacterium
ATGCTTGAGTAATGCAAATATGATGAGCTACTTATTTGCTGAAATATATTCAGAAAAGACTCAATCAATACAAAATATTGAAGCCATAAACACTAATCAGTAACTAGTACGCCTATGCAAACTCTACAATCCATCATCTCATCCCACATCTCGACTCTCTACTCGGATATCTCGTTCTCCCCTACCCTATCAGCTCCGCCAAAACCTGAACACGGAGAATATTGTTTCGGGGTTTTCACACTCGCGAAGCCTCTCGGGAAGTCGCCGAATCAGATCGCCGAGGAGATAGCAGTAGTGCTCCGAGCAGATATAACTCACTTCACACAAATCAATACGATCGGTGGATATGTGAATCTCTCGTGTACTACGAGCATATGGATGGATATATTGTCACAAGTAGAGAATCAGCAGCAAGAGAAGAAAAATGAAACTATCGTCGTCGACTATATCGGTGCCAATGCTGGGAAGCCTCTCCATATCGGACATATCTGTACTCCATCTATCGGACAGGCAATCTGCAATATCTATCGTCATCTCGGATATGATGTTATTGGTGATTCTCATTTTGGTGATTGGGGAGGGATTTTTGGAAAGCTAGTAACCTACTACAAGTATAGAGATTTTATACAAGACAAAGAGAAACCTGAAAATGAACGAAAAATGCCTGAAAATGAACGAATCGTATATAAAGAAATTAATCTTGAATTTGAAAAAATTGAAATTCCAGAAACAATACTAGCATCAATTACTAAACTTTCTGACCTTGATAATAAAGCCAAAGAAAATTGAGGAGAGTTACCGAATAAATTCATAGAAAGAATGTTTCATTACTATATTATCATGACTTTTTATTCAGAAAAAAGTCCAGTAATAGACAACCAATGTCGCAAAGAATTTAAAAAAATAACTGAAGGTGATCTAAACAATATTGGAAAATGGGAAAACTTAACTAATAACAGCATTAAGGCTATAGAGTGGCAATTGTCTGCATTAAACATAAAAGCCACCTATAATATTGGTGAGAGCTTCTATGAGTGACTCTGACTCCCTCGCCCGAACAATGAAGACTATCCGAATCTAGAGTTCACGATGAAAGATATCGTCCAAGAACTGATCGAGAACTGAGTTGCAACTCAGAACGAAGATGGGAGTGTCGGGGTCATATTCCCTGAGGAGTCCAAGATACCATCTTGTATCCTCCAGAAAAAGGATGGAACAGGACTCTATCTCACAAGTGATCTCGCTGCGATCAAATACAGGATGACCAACGGATGGAATCCATCGAAGATCATCTATTGTGTCGATGTCCGCCAACAGCTCCACCTCAGGCAGGCAATCTGGATAGCAAAACAAGCATGGGGACTCGAGAATGTAGAATTATTCCATGCGTTCAATGGATTCATCAAGCTCCGAGAATGAGCGATGTCGACTCGTCATGGGACGGTGATATTCCTCGAAGATCTGATCACAGAAGGATTTGAAAGAACCGTAAAAATACTTGCTGAAAAATGAAAAATTTTTCCAGATACTACCGAAGAAGAAAAGAAGAATAAAAATGAAATAATAAAGGCGATCACAATCGGTGCTATCAAGTACTCATATTTGTCACAAGACAGAGAAAAAGATGTGACATTTGACTGGGACAAGGCTCTCAGTTTCGAGGGAAATAGTGGACCATATATCCAATACGCCTGTGTACGAGCTGCAAAAATCGTAGGAACAATAGCAAAAAAAGAACATGATTTCTCACTGATAGATTGACTATCCCATCACGATACCGCCCTCATCCGCACTCTCGCTGAGATGGAGCACAAGATCCAGACAACAGCTGATACCTACAAACCTCATACACTGGCACTCTATTGCTACGATCTCGCTGTATGTTTCAATAGCTTTTATGTTCATACTCCGAAGATCCTCGAAGAGTCTGATGAGGATCTGAAATCTCTTCGACTCACTCTCTGTCGTCTGACTGCCGAGAAGCTCACTCTCTGATTCGAGCTATTGGCTATACGGATGCCGAGTGAGATGTAGGGATTTCCTTTTGATTTTGTTTCACTTTTTGCTACAATACCTGCATATG
>JAYWCE010000048.1:0-2061 GCA_043780775.1 Candidatus Altimarinota bacterium
TAGATACTGATAGGATTTGATTTATTGGCGAGATTCTCTCATGCAGTTGCGATATTGATCATCATCTGGACGAGCTTGGGTGGCATCATACCGATGATCATATCTCGAGACTTCGCGGTGTCTCTTTTTGCATAGGAGTCGATGTCCTGACAGGCCAGAGTCCGTCCTATATAACAATCTCCCAGCATCTGGATAATTGAGTATTCATATCCTGTTTTTGCGAGTTTTTCTTTTTTGAAGCTAGCAGCATTGATATTCTCGTTTTTGACATTGGCGAGACGGATGCTCGATCCGGTATCTTGCATCGTTTTTTTGATTCTCAGTCCGATATCCGAGAGGCGGAACTCGACTCCATATGACCCGAGTGCGAAGTCGATCTTCCCGGTTCCTTTTTGTGCCGTCATGAACTCGATCACGTCCGTCGGGAATGATGCGGGCGTCGTATCTCCAAGGATCTGTATGATCCGGATCGATCCTCCGATGGTCAGGAACTTGCGTTGCAGTTGCTCTACCGAGTACCCGATGATCTGGAATATGGCGATCGTCTCTGTGTGCGACTGGTATGCGTCGGTACCCCAGAGGGCAAATAGCTCAGCGAGCGAGACTTTCCATTCACGACCGAGGGTGAATGCGTAGAGATTTTTGGTAGTATTCATGCCGCAGAGTATAGAGGAAAACTCAAAAAATCCAAAAGAAAAGCCCAACGTCTACACCTCTACCCATGGAGAGATATTGAATCCACTCTGTGCCTTGGCTCGTTTGCAATATTCTTCGATAGAATCCATGAAATATGGGGGGAGTGCTGTCTGGATTTCCCCTATTGTATAATATCCAACCAGCATCATCGCCGCATAGCTCGTTGAGTCAAATATGGGAAGATCAATCTGGTTGGATCCATATACTATACCAGTTGTATTGCCAAAACAGAGGAAGAGTTCTCTCACATCTTGTACTACTGTCGTCGCATGTTTCATCTGCTCGTATGAGAATATATCTCTCGCAACCTTGCGTCCAAACAGTTCGATAAACTTGGTTTCGAACATCTCTCTAAGGAGGACGAATTCGTTGGGAATCACGATAAAAAAACTCGAATACTCAGCGAAGTTGATTTTCGCTATTTCATTTTCTAGTGTTCTGGTGATGAATTCTCTCAGTTTCACGAGATCGAGATCTGGAGTCTCGGCGAGCATATAGCCAAAATATGTCGAAGTGTTGTAGGTGTATGGCTCTCGGATCTTGGGCATCACGATCGTTTGATCGGCGATATCTCGTCCAGAGCTCTTCGCACTCGATGATATGAGGAGTGTTTTCTTCTGGTGTTGCTTCGCAGTGTTCAATATGATCGGTGCGTGTTTCTCGCCTGATGCAGAGATGACGACGATATCCGTGATCGAGTCTATATTCGCAAGCTTGTTATCCACCTCCGACTCCGTAGCGAAAAATGCTCCAAGATTCCGAAAGAGTATCCGTCCCGTATAGTACCCATTGCCACTCCCTACTACGAGTGGCGTCTGGAATCCACTGAGATCGAGCTGAGGGAGATCCGATTGCTCTCAATAGAGATCGATCGTCGAGAGGACTATAGCGTCGAGAGTAGGGTAGGACATAGATGTAGCAGGTGAGATGATAGAATCTGACTATCTGGATTTTCCCAATTATATCCGTATCCAACAAAATGTAAAAGAAAAATCCTCTCTCGAATATACGGAAGAGGATTTTTCACCAAAATTGCAGATTATACTAGCCCGTGTAGAGATGCTATAAGTTAGTTTTTTGTAGATAGGATTTGCACTGGATTTACAATACCTCGAATTATTGTGAGGAATGTATCAGAATCAAACGGATGAAAGTGAGAATCTGGGACTCATGGTGGTTTTGTTATACCGGTCAGAGCACATATATGAATCAGATCTTTCGCATTATTATCAATCCCTAAGAGGGGATCATCTCAATTTCCGATAATCAAAATCCCAGTTACCTCTTTTGACACTTTTCACAGAAAATCAGTCATGTTATTCGCTATGATTGATTCTGGATAGTTAGCTCCGATGAGCTGACTGA
>JAYWCE010000049.1:0-2057 GCA_043780775.1 Candidatus Altimarinota bacterium
TCAGAGTCGACATTTTGGATAGTGACATTGAATCGAGTGAGATCAGTACCTATTTTTGTCAGTGTAACAGTAGGGATCATCTTACCAGCGGTATATGTAGAAGACGCTGCGACGAACTGACCAGTAGGATTACCAGTAGCCAGTACAGAACCAGCGAGATCAGCAAATCCAGTAGACTGGCGAGTGATATCTCCAGGAGTAGGAGCATTTACCTGAAGAGTAAAATTACCTGCACCATTAAGATTATTGAGCGCTGTAGTATCTACAACAACTCGGATATTCTTAGTGACGTCCTTATTTACCACGAATGAGATACTATCAGCAGTGATCATAGTAGCAGCTACAGTGATGGAAGCATTGATCTGTACATTTGTATCAGCATCATAGAGCTTCACTGAGTTCCCAGAGATGAGTTCACGGAGATCACCGATAACCGAACCTGCGTTAGCAGTTGTAACAACATTTGCAAGATTAGCACCCACACTTATAGAGAACGGAGTTCCAGCTATATCAGATGTGATGACTACAGTTGTAGTCATATCAGCGGCAGTAACAAGTGGAGCGAGAGATGAGCTTGCATTGACCGCTGCAGTTAGACCTGCAGTAATCTCAGCTACAGTTGCAGTACTATCAGATACGTAAGTTACAGCAGTACCATTAATAGTGACTGTATATGTAGTACTATTAACAGCAGTTGGAGTAAGAGTATTTACTTGAGCTACTGATCCAGCAGGAGAGTAGTTCGAGAATACGAGCTTGCGGACAGTGATATCTTCAGCTTCAGCAAGGATAGAGAATCGACCGATTTCAGAGTTCGATACATTCGCTGTGAGCTTCTTGATAGAAGGAGCAGGGATAGTAGCAGACTTGAATGTAGCCTTACCATTCATCACCGTGACCGTATCACCAGCCTGAGAAGTACCGAGGGCAACAGTGTTACCATTGGTTACGTTCTTTGCTGTGACGAGATTGACTGTGAATCGGTATGCATTCGCAACAGCGTTTGACTTAAGGGTACCAGTCACCTTCACATTGACGATTTTTCCTGGTTCCACACGGAACTTATCAGAAGTAGTAGAAAGTGTGACGAGAGCCGGATTCGCGACAGATAAGAGGTCTGTCTCGATACCATCAACACTGAGGACGAGACGAGAGAAGTTCGCAGCAGCGACACCACCTGTAAATACTGCAGGAGAGTTTGCTGTGAGCGTATAATTCGTCACGTCAAACGATGCATCAGAAGTGACTCGTGCGTCGAAGAGGACGACACTCGACGTTCCTGGAGCAACCGTCTTCGAACCAGTAGTATTCTTGTTCCATGTTACCTGGACACCCGCGAGACCGAGTGACTGAGAAGCACCTGGGAATGTTACCGCAGTAGCATATCCAGTAGTGGTTTCGAGAGCCGTTACATCTGTAGAATCATTGATCTTAAATGTAGTAGCCGAAGAAGTTCCTACGTAGATAGTATCAGCGCGGAGCTCATAGTCAGCCGATTCACCAGCGAGGAGGAGGGTATTGAGTCCAGTGACATAGATCTTATCTGATGTGACACGAGCCATACCGACCTTGATACTGTTTCGGTAGACCATAACATTAGCAAATGCCTTTGTATAGTCTTCACCAGTATCCTTTGAGAGTGTGAATGCAGAGATAGTTGTATCTCTGTTTGATCCAGCATCGATTTTTACATTGGCGATGCGGATTCCAGCCTTACCAGAAGTGACAGAACCTGCAGTCGTGATACTTGCTACATTGACTGTAGAAGTGACGTACGAAGTTGTGTTGATCAGACCAAGAGTGACAGGAAGACCTGCGACTGATGATGAGTTCGCACCGATAGCAGTAACTGCAAATTGGTGTTGGCTATTTGACTGAGAAGTACTCGAGAGACTGACAAGGACATCAAATGATACAGAAGTACCAGCCTTGAGCGTGAGAGTATTATTGAGTCGAACGATAGCATTCTGCGTTGTCTGATTGAGTGAACGATTATCAGAGACTACAGAACCACTCTGAGCGAGCTGAACGGTAGAGATATCAGAAACTCGACCGAG
>JAYWCE010000050.1:0-2049 GCA_043780775.1 Candidatus Altimarinota bacterium
CGCAAGAGCAAGTCTTGCAGGTACATGGATTGCATGTGCATTGAATAGTTTTCATAAATAGTGAATTATAGAGTATACCTAACCATAGGGTATGGTTACCATATGGATATATTTTTTGATTGCAAATCTATTTTACTTTTCAAATTTTCCACTATAATCCAGAACAAAATAGAGTGTTTGAATGTTTGGATCTTTGAATGTTCGAAGAATCCAACATTCCAACCTTCCAACTTTCTAACCCTCGAACTCATGGTCTCACAGCTCAATGCTCGGCACAAGCCTGAATATACTCTCCTCACATTCTACAAGTTCGTCAATATTCCAGAGGCAGAGCTCGATCAGCTCGCTCAGGAACACCTCGACTACTGCCGTGATATCGGGCTCCATGGTCGAGTATATATTGGAACCGAAGGAATCAGCTCTACAATCACAGGTAATCAATGACAATGTCGGGCGTACCGTTCTTTTTTGCAAGAGTCCCAATATTTCAGAGATATCACTGATATCGATACCAAGGCTACCATAGTAGATGGACATCAATTCACTCGTATGAGTGTGAAGATCCGCAATGAGATAGTGACGATGGGTGAGAAGGTAACTCAAGAAGAGGTACAAAAATACCATAAAGAAATCAAAATAGAAGAATTCAAATCCATCATCGATGGCAACAATGACGAATATGCGATCCTCGATATGCGAAACGACTATGAGTACCGACTTGGGCATTTCAAATGAGCCATCCCAGCGGGGACAGACAACTTCAGAGAGGTACCACAACTATTAGAAAAATATAAACGTGAATTCGCAGGGAAGAAGGTCATATTCTACTGTACGGGTGGCATTCGCTGTGAGAAGGCATCGGTCATCATGAATAAAGCTGGTATGGACGAGCTCTACTCACTCCAATGATGAGTAGTTAAGTATGTCAACGAGTTCAATGATGGGAACTGGCTCGGCAATCTCTATACATTCGACGGGCGAGTATCGACCGAGGTCGGAGATGAGCTAACACACACGACGATAGGGGAGTGTCTCTACACGGGCGAGCCCACTGACAACTGCGAGAACTGTAGATATTCTCCATGCAACGCGAGACTGATCGCAGGAGAGCGGGAATACAAGAAACACTTAGGTTTTTGTTCTCGAGAGTGCTATGAGTCCGCTCGTCTTGATGGATTCGTGAAGGATACAGCCTGGGACAAGTTCGACTACAAAAACACTCGATCTCTCGCTGATAGTATATCTCGCATCCAGACTCATCTCGATCGCAAGCTCGCGAACATAGAGTGGAGATATGCCACGAGTCAGAAGGAGATAGATATCGTGGAGTGCTAAAAAAGTTTTGCAAAATAGAAATATCTGATATAATACTCACAGAGTAATTCGCATTCCTCACATATGAAAGGGTATGAAAACCTCTCCATAAGAAAAAGACACCCCGACGGTGTCTTTTTCTTTGCTCAGATTAACGAAATAATATCGTTATCCGAACTCTCCAGAAGGAGAAGGTAATTCGCATCCCCATATGAAAATATGGTAAAGAAATAAACCTCTCCACCCTCCGACGAAAGTGGAGAGCCCTGGCAGTATAGAAAAAATCAATGTGTTTGCAAAGATTTTTGGAAAAATATAATGAGTGCTAGATATATAGCAAAAACGCCCTCGCAAGGAGGGCGTTTTCTTGGGAAAGGAGAACCTTAGGGTTTTTTGCGGGAGCCGAAATGGGCCCGTCCCGCGATTATTGCGAAGGGAATAATGATGAAGATAGCCAACCCGACGCCGAAACCGGCCAAGAAAAAGCCGGTTTCAGTCCATTCGCCTAGCACCCCACCGAGGGTGCCACCGGCCCCGAGGTATATCCTCGGGTACTGCCTCATCAGATGCAAAACTTTCTCCATCTACCTACTCCTTTCCCAATCCAGCTCACTCTGTTTGGGAGAACTGATATAGACCGCGTGAGCGGTTGGGCGATATGCCCGATCATTCCCCAGCCAATTGCGACTGGACGATTAGTATTTTACTTCTTTTAATCATTTTTGTCAAATATTT
>JAYWCE010000051.1:0-5912 GCA_043780775.1 Candidatus Altimarinota bacterium
CTACAGCTCCCATAATTATGAGGTCACAGATTTGAGATATATTCTCACCCTTGTAGATAGCTTCTTTGAGTGTGTCGATAATAGTGTTAGCCATAGATATATTATTTTCCAGTTATATTTTTGAGTTCTTTTTCCAGGGCATATACTGAGTCGAGCTCTGCTGAGAGTGCGTAGATCATTTCGGTACCTTGTTTTACTGTATTTTTTGATGTAGCACGAGTAAATTCATTATATTTTCGGAAAAATACGTCAAGATTCTTTTTATTCGTACATATGACCTCCGTGCTACATGAGAGAATACTCGTATCTATTTGTTTTTTTAGAGTTTCTTTTCGTTTTTTTAGAGTTTCAGTGAAAAAAGCTATATCCGTATTGGATGAACCCCGTATATAAAATCTCAGTACCATACGACCACTATTTTCATCGTCTGGTTTTGTTGGATCAAGGGTTGTCTGGAGTGAGAGCCCGTCAATCATAGCAAGTGGATTGCTCATGATGGCAGGAGTACCTCCAGTTGATGTTGAGCCTGTATCCAATAGTATCTCAGGATGACCAAGTCTATTGATATAACCAATCATATTAGCAATACCAGCATTGGTTGCTGTAAAACTTATTTCTGTATCAAATGATCCAAGTACCTCTGGCATATCGGTACCTCTTTTTCCATATTTAATATTCTGTATTCAGAGTGCAGCAGTCGAATCAATTCCAAACTGCTTAAGAATATTCTCTTCCACAAATGCAATATATTTTCGCATACTCATAGTATCTTCAGTGAGATTATTGCTGATTGGATTGAGTGTTGGCAATATACTGTTGAGTCTGGCTTTTTTGAGTGCAAGCCTCTCTTGATCTATATTACTTCATTTGATCGCACTATCTAGCCAAGTGAGGTATGGATCTCATCAGATTTTTAGAATAACATTTTGAGTTTCTTTAGGAGCTGATTGTATGATAATCAGCAGTTCTTCTTTTCATTTCATTCTTCACAGTATTTTATCGAGCTCAACATAAGGAATACCACTTATGCTGGTTTTTGTATATTCCTCTATGACCAAATTAGTTGCTAGTACGGATTCTGATAGTGTTTGATAGAGTGGGAGGATATATATCCAACTTACTACGAGCATAAATATAATTACGGTAATCTGTCCGATTACCGAATGCATGAGTTGCTCGCGTTGATTTTTCGTAGACATAAATAGAAATTATAATTTTTGTATGAGTGGAACATAACGTACCTGAATAGGGATAGTTGTACGAGTTGAAAATCCGAGTGTTTCCGCTTCTTTTTTTGGTATTTTCTCTATACTGAGAGATGTTGGTTGATTATCTAGTATGAGAGAACTCTTGCTGGTATTGCCAAGATCTTCAATAAACTGTAGTGTCTGAATACGCGAAGAGCCAAGTTGCCCATTCGTATTAGGATCGCCTATGGTGCCACCATATATAGTACATTGTGTTGAAAGATTGCTTCACTCTGTTACCGTGAGTCCATTACATTCGATGTTTTCATTTGCAGATTGTGAGCCTGCTTTTACTTTTTCAAATGCCTCGAGTACATTATTAACGTGAGGTTTATTTTCATAGGTCCTGAGGATAAAATCTTTTTCTGGTGATGCATCCAGGATACTTGCTGATACTTTGATGGGAATATATTCAGTGAGTGAAGTAATTATATTCTCTTGGAGAATAGTCAGTTTTTCTGTATATTCTTTTTGAATAATATCTATAGTTTTACATCATTTTTCATCTTCTGGGGATAGAATATCATAGTGGAGGTATGGACAAAGAAATGTATAATTCTCAAAAAATGATCCACTCTGGCTGGATCGAATAAATACATGGAGTCCAAAAAGAACCACCGTGGCTACTACGAATATTGTTACATATTGCATACCACTAACGAATATCTCGAGTCCAGATCGTTCTTTTTTAGAACCTATTGTGAGCTCTCCACTACTATTTTCTTGAAAAAAATCATTATAGAGAACATCTTTTACTTTGACTGTTTCTGATAGTACTGGTGTGGCATCCAAAAAATTGGATCCTGGATTGCTTGTTGTTCCATTTATATCTGTTGGTACCATTGGGGTCTGAGTATCTGCCATAGAGAATATACTTATGATAGTATGAGAATAACAGATTCTCGCTTATTACGCAAATCCTCGAGTAAAAACTCCTTGCGAAAATACAATTCCTCATTTTTATAATAATTCTCATGCAATTCTTTTTCCCCACTCAGTCTCTATGAGTCTCGAATCTGCTGATGCGATATGTCCACTATAGCCACTCGATAGTATCCGCTCGATGAGTATATTGAGTCGGATGGTGACAATAGGCTCACTATATTCTGAGAAATTGTTGGCCATACCTACGGTACGAGCGAGGAAGTATGGATCAGTCGGCGGATCAAATGGGAGCTTCCCTATGATGATATGCTTCGCATGTTTCCAGAGATTATATTCGTCCCGCCAAGTATCGATGATGCCGATGAGGATGGTTCGATCGATATTTCTCTTGAATATAGAGAGCATCTTCCCCTTGCCACCTGAGAGTCACTGGATCAGGACTTCGGTATTTTTCCCATGGATTTTTCTCAGTTCTTGTCCGATATCTCTCGCATGTTTCTGACTGGTTGTCAGTATCACTGTTCCAGGTCGCACTACTCCAGCATGATACTTGGTGTGAGTGAGATGAGGAGTTTGCAATTTGGAGTTTGCAGTTTGTAGTTGGGTAGTATCGAGCCCACACTCTCGTATCAAAAAATTCCGAGTCTCAGGGAATGAGACATTGACCCCGTATGAGAGAGAGTCATCGAGAATCGGTCATATCAGCTTCGCTACACTCCGTGGTATGAGGGTGATCTTGGTTTTCTCATCATTGATATTCAGTATGATACCCAGATTGGATTCTCGGATACTATGATAGCTCATGAGGAGTCGGAGTGATGACTCAATATACTCGATATTTGCTCGGATCTCTCGTAATATATTTCTCTGATTTTCGGTTTTCCATCTCTCCCATGAGAACTCGAGTGTCCGTGTCGCATGGACGAGCCACTTGTGTCCACGATGCCAGAGCATCGCCTGTGTGACGAAATAGGTCTCACCATAGGCCCCAGGAGGGGAGGTGAGTGGGCCAGTCGGACGCTCAGGAATAGACTCGTATATCCCACGGATCATCGATACCATATCTGTCATATGTATCCTGGATTCTATATTCTCACTATCTCATGGGAGACCTTCGATAGCACTATAGAGTCGATCGAATGATATCTCTTGACTGGACCTTCTCCTTATTATATCTTCCAGAAGAGGAATATCCTTGATGATGGTATATCTGCCAGGAATTTTCCCGTCAAAATAATACGCATCACAGATGAGCACTGGAATTTTTTGGATTTTTGATTCGTATTCCATTCTCCAGATATGTGACTCGTCCGATCGACAGCGGTATATGTCGAGTATATTCCTCTCTTCTCCATAGAACTTCATCTCATCGAGGAGTCCCGTAGTAGTCTCGGTCAACCAGTATGCTATCTTCAGGAGGAGGACCATCTGTTTTCTCTGGAGTACAGATTCACTTATCAGAAGTTCTCTGATGTATTCGACCGAGCACCATTTGCTCGAGTGTATTGATACCATATTCTCGATACTACTTTGATCCAAAAATTCTGATATCCAGCTCGCCACCTTGTATCCTGGGGTCACGAGGGTGATATGCGAGTGAGTGCGGAATGCATCATGGATAATCGCGATTTCTTCGCTTGGATCACCATGAGTCTCGAGGAGAGTAGTCTGATGGCTTGATAGTTCTATAGTTTTATAGTCGAGCGAAGCACTCGGTACAACATCTGATACTAATAAGTCCGAAAATAAGTCATTGATATCATTCCCAGGCTCCTTTTGTTCGTGACAAATATGCGAGAGAATAGTGAGTGTACGACTCTCATCACGAGAGCTGAGTGTATCCCAGATTTGTTTTTTGATACCAGTTATCTTGCTCACTTCTCCAAGATATCTCAGGAGGAGTCGGATCGATACACGAGTATCTGTCAGTGCTCTGTGCTCATCTTCGCTTGGATCTATGAGACCATATCTATTCGCGAGGAATCCGAGATTCAGACTCTCGATATCTCGTGAAAATATCTCCGAGAGCTCAAATGTATCGATCACTCTATTTGCTGAGAGGTCGATCCCGTGAGAGGCGAACATCGCAATATCAAATAGTACATTGTGTCCGACGATCACTGCATCTCATATGAACTCTCCCACCTTATCCGATACACTCGCGAAATCAGGTTTTCACTCTAACATCCCGGGTGTTATTCCCGTGATCATCGTGACCTCTTTCGAGAGGATTCGTCCTGGGTGGATGAGCTGACTGTGTTCTTCACTCTTGCTCATCACAAAGGTATCGCCATCCCGCTCTATCTCGAATCTGATAGCCGCGATCTCGATGATAGTATCTGTCTCAGGGGAGAGTCCTGTAGTCTCGAGATCGAGTGCAACGAAGATCATAGTAGTGTATATATTCTAATAATAATTGTATCCTACGAAAAAAAATGGAGAATTCAATTTTTATCTGCTATTAATAACAAAAACTCTCCCGAGTACTCGGGAGAGTTTTTTATATTTCTCATTCTATTATTTACCCATCTTGTTCCTCAGAAACGCTGGCACATCATAGTCGTTCTGTGGCTCTGGAGCGGTAGTGGTTTGCCCACCGAATGCTCCATGAGTAAGGGGTCGCTGAGTCTGTGGTGGAGGAGTGGGTGCAGATCCGAATACTCGACTCTGTCCGAATCCTCCACGACTCATCGATGCGATCTGAGCATTGGTCTCTTCATTGAACCCTGTAGCAATCACGGTGATCTTGATCTCGCCAGTATATCGCTCATCGATCGAGGTTCCGAATATGATATTGGCATCTGGATCACAGAGCTCTTTGATGAGACGAGAGGCCTCATCTACCTCGAACATTGAGAGATCCGATCCACCAGTGATCGAGAGGAGGAGTCCCTTGGCTCCATTGATCGAGAGTTCGAGAAGCGGAGACTCGATAGCAGCACGAGCCGCATCGATTGCTCGACTCTCACCACTACCATATCCGACTCCCATGAGGGCAGATCCTGCGTTTTCCATGACGGATCGGACATCGGCGAAGTCTACATTGATGAGTCCTGGATGTGTGATGAGCTCTGATACACCCTGGACACCTTGCTTCAGGATCTCATCAGCAATATGGAACGCCTCGAGGAGAGGAGTCTTCTTGTCGATGATGGTTAGGATCTTGTCATTTGGGATCGTGATGAGGGTATCAACCTTGGATTTCAACATCTCGAATCCGTCGAATGCCTGAGCTGTACGGCGTTGTCCTTCGAATGCAAATGGCTTGGTCACGACACCCACTACGAGTGCACCGAGTCCGCGAGCGATCTCAGCGACGACTGGAGCAGCACCAGTACCTGTACCACCTCCGAGACCACACGTGATGAATACCATATCAGCACCAGAGAGTGCCTGTTTGATCTCTTCGCTTGATTCCTCTGCAGCCTTTTTCCCTATCTCTGGATTGGCTCCTGCACCGAGTCCGCGAGTCGTCGCTCGTCCGATATTTATACGAGTCTGAGCCTTCGACGTGAAGAGTGCCTGGGCATCCGTGTTGATTGCGATGAACTCGATCCCCTCGATTCCCGAGTCGATCATACGGTTGACGGCATTGTTACCACCACCACCGATACCGACGACCTTGATATTGGCGATCGGGGAGATATATCCGACATTGACCTCGATATGCGATGGCTGAGCCACAGCGGTCTGAGGAGTGACATTGTTTCGTAGGAGTTTTTTGAGACGATCTTCGGCAGCATTAGGGACAGTCATAGGAGAGATATTAGAGAGTAGAAC
>JAYWCE010000052.1:0-2044 GCA_043780775.1 Candidatus Altimarinota bacterium
GTGATATGATGGGTATGTTCCAATGATGCTGTCGGTATCTCTGGATCCGGTCTCACGACCAACTATGTGACGAAGTGGAACGGTTCTACAATAGCGAACTCTCAGATATTCGACACAGGTACTGGGGTTGGTATCGGTACCGCTGCACCGAGTGAGCGGCTCGAGATATCAGGTAATGTTAAGGCGACATCATTTCTCACATCTTCCGATGAGAGACTCAAGATAGATATCCGTGTCCTCGATAGTGCTCTCTCTCGTATACTGTCACTCCATGGATATGATTTCCTCTGGAAATCAGATGGCAGGCGGGATATCGGTATCATAGCTCAGGAGGTCGAGCGAGTATTCCCAGATCTCGTACATACAGATCCTACTACTGGATATAAGTCTGTCGAGTATCCGAATCTGATAGCCCCTATGATTGAGGCAATCCGCGAACAACAGGCGATCATCGATCGGCAACAGTCCCATATAGATGATCTCGAAACCCGCCTGCATCGTATAGAGACATCCCTTGCTCGCTAATTATTTTCTCATCTACCACCGTATATGTCACGCAACATAGTATCCCTATCGCTCCTCCTCACACTCCTGGTCTCTACACTCACATATAGTGTATGAGTGTCGGCACTCTCGTCCCTCGGGACAGATTTCGTCGGTACCACTACGAACTCTGATTTTCTCTTCTATGCCAACAATACTGAGAGGATGAGGATAACAACTACATGATATGTTAGTATATCTACGACAGGGTGATATCTCGACTATCGACCCAACGGTACCGCTTGTACCAATGGACAGATTCTCTCATACAATACTGCGAGTACTCGCTGGCAGTGTGCCTCTGACTCTCAGTGAGTATCAGGTACAGGTGCAAACAACGCTATGGCAAAATGGGTCGGAAATGGTACAGGAGCAACGCTCTCAGCCTCTACGAATGTATTCGAATCAGGTGGATTCGTTGGTATCGGGACAGCGAATCCCGTAGCACAACTGCATATTCTCGGCAATGCATATCTGACATGAGGTAATATAGGTATCAGATCGGTGAATCCACTTTATGGAATCGATGTACTCGGCTCGGGTTCAGGAGGGATGGTATCTACCCAGAGTGGTTTTTGTATCAATGGTACCTGTATCACTAGTTGGCAGGGGCTCAATTCGCTCGTCACGAGTATGGGTAATCCCAACTATATTGCCAAATTCGGATCCACGGGATCTCTCAGCAATTCTCAACTCTATGAGACAGGGAGCAGACTCTATATCGGAGATGTACCCTCTATCTTGGCTGGTACTGCGACATCCGCATATGGATATATCACGATCGAGACATTCGGGAGTACCAATAGTTCCAGTCCTTTGATGACTCTCTCTGAGAATGGGGGACAAGAGTGTCGACTCTGGATCGGTGGTGCCAACAAGCTCTGATCCAACTGTGAATGGGTATGAGGCGTGAGTGGTTATAGCTTCACTGGTAATACTATCATCCGGTCTGATGCTACAGGAACAAGTCTTACTGGATCGACCATGACTGATGATGGAACCAATGTCGGTATCTCTACAGTATCTCCCGATTTGAAACTCGTTGTTGCAGATACAACATCAACTAACCGTGTCATGCGAGTTCAGCGAGGTATACAGGCAGCTGATAGTAGTATGATCACTGGGTATGGTACTCCATATCTCAATATCTGAGGACTCGAGAACCGAGTCAACTCGCTCCAGACTATCTGATTCGGATATAGCTCACTCAGTGGAACTCTCAGGTATGCTCCTGCTGAGATCGGATTCCTCACGACGAGTGTTGCAGGTAATACTCAGGGTGATATCGTCTTCGCGAATCGGGCTGGCACGGCGAATGCCGCCCCAACGGAAGTCATGCGTATCACGAGTGTTGGTGCTGTCGGTATCAGTACCTCTACCCCAGTAGAAAAACTCGATGTAGCAGGAAGTATACAGTCTCAGGGACTCAATCCTAGGTTAATCCTCAGATCTACTGATATCAATACTTCAGATAAAATCCTGGATTTATCTGGTACTGGTA
>JAYWCE010000053.1:0-5886 GCA_043780775.1 Candidatus Altimarinota bacterium
GAAAAAATAACTCGGCTGCTCTGCCATAGAAGTCACCCTAAGTCACATCTCTTCTTGCACTTCTCGTATAAGACACTCTCTAAGATCTTCACCATAATCAACTCAACCTCCAGGGAGTTCCCAGAGTCCATTATCTTCTTTGACGAGAAGGAATTTCCCTTCATCGTTATGTATCAGTGCCTTTACAGATATCCTGTAGAAACAATCAGGAAGTCAGAGATTTTCCATAAATGCCACATTAATAAGAGAATATATTATAGCAAGTAAACCATAAATACAAATATTTTACACTATTTCTTCCTCCACTTCATCCCACACGAATTCATTGGAAGTACAATTTATAAAGTATTATTTGTAATGAGAGCGTATCTCAAATAGCAGATAAAAACCAATCAAAACTCCTACAATAGACCCTGCTGAGAAGGTACTTCCGAATATGGATAGAATGATCCCAATAGCGGATATAATCTGTGACCAAAAGAGTTTATCCCAGCCGTTTTTGAGTCCTGCCTTGAGTCCTGGATATGCCCAGAGTGCGAGTCCAGCGGATACTAGACCGATGAGTATATGGATCACTATCCAGATAGATGCACCGAGGGTCACTATCGTCAAGAGTACTCATAGTCACCCGATAGCCAAGAGTGATACAATTCCGAGGATTCCAAAAATTAATGCTAGCCAAGGAGCAATAGTGATCAGTATATCTCTCATATTTTGAGGGAGATGAGGAGCCTTCGTAAATATGTCAACGAGCTGATTTTCGAACACCCCAACCTGTTGTTGTATGTCGCTCATATGTATTGAGATTAGTATATAGAGATGTTCATTATATCCTTTGCGATATTGATTACAAGAATATCTTCACAAAATCCTCTATTATACGATCTCTTCTTCTATTTCTTCGTCGTCTCCTACGAATCCATCATGTTGGAGATCTACCATCTCTCTATATTCCGGAGAGAGCCTATAGAGTACCCTATGACTTCACTTCGCTATGATACGACCATGATCCATCAGATAGATCGTATCGGCACTCATGATCGTCGAGAGGCGATGAGCGATGATGATCGAGGTGCGTCACTCCATGAGGTGATTGAATGCTCCCTGTACCAACTTCTCAGTCTTGGTATCTAGAGCACTCGTCGCCTCATCGAGGATGAGGATCTCAGGATTGGCGAGTATCGCTCTGGCGATAGCAATACGCTGCTTCTCACCTCCTGATAGCTTGAGTCCACGCTCTCCCACCTGTGTCTCCCATTTGTCTGGGAGAGACTCGATGAAGTCAAGTATATTTGCCTCTCTACATGCCTTCTCTATGTCTATTTGCGTGATACCATTTCTGACGTACTCCAGATTATGCTGGATCGTCTCGTTGAATAGGGTAGTATCTTGGAATACCGCTGCGAACTTGTCCCTATATGAGTCGAGAGTAAACTCATAGATATCAACGCCATCGATGAGTATCCTTCATTGGCTCGGCTCATAGAATCGCATGAGCAGTTGGATGATCGTCGATTTGCCACTTCCAGTATGCCCTATGAGAGCGATTCGTTCTCACTTTTTTATCGTGAAATCTATCTCGGATAGTACCTCTCGTTTGCTCGATGGGTATGAGAATGAGAGATTCTGGAATGTGATACCATCAGATACTCATAACAGTATTATTTCTCACTCATCTGTCTCACTCTCCATGGCAAATAGCTCCTTAGCCTTTTCATAGTATGCTATATCTCTCATGCTACTCTGGATAACGCTGAATAGCTCCATAACCGGAGAATAGATGCGATCGGTGAACGCGATAAAGAAGAAAAAAGTGGCATAGTCAGTCTGTCCAGTATAGAGAAGAATTCATCCTCATGATACGGTGATCAGTTTCGCTATGATAGTGAAAAATCTCCCGAAAGCATTGAATTGGCTCCAGTTTTTTCTCACGCCATATTGTGCATCATTGCCCGCTTGCATACGTTCTCTCATGAGCGAGTGTTCCGAGTCTATACGACCGAATATCCGTATGACAGGGAGATTGATGATCCCATCAACGAGACGATCATACATACGATCCCAGGCCTTGTTGGCAACTTTCTGATTCTTGTGTGCGGTATTGCCGAGAGCGAATACACCGATAGCTCCTATCGGCAAGAATGCGAGACAAATCAATGTAAAAATCGGGTCGATATAGAGTCCAGATAGGAGCAATATGATGAACACGAATACCTGAGGTAATACCGTGAGGATGAAGTTATCAGCCACAGCCCATACCGCTTCAGCAGATCTATCTACTATTTTTTGTTTTTCTCACGCCTGGATATTACGATGATACTCGATTGGGAGTCATTGCATCTTGTACATGATCTTCATCATGTAGTCTCCCCAGTCCTTCATAGCCTTTTGTAGGAGTCTCATCCCATAGAGATATCTGGTGATGATGGTGACTACTCAGAAGATGAGCCATATACCAATAATCTGGAACAATGTAGGGAGTCACTCTCGCTTCTCTATGCTACCGATGAGCCACTTGTAGAAGTACGGTTCACTTGATATACATATTACTAATATGATTAGTAGGAAACTGATCATCTTCCAGTCTTTTTTGACAGTCTGGAGATGACCTGCCATCTCGAAGAGTGTGGAAAATGAGAATCTCCTTCTTGTTATATCATCGTTTGTTTTAGACATATTGCTGTATAGTTTCGTTAAGTTGATCTAGATGTATTTGTTCGAGGATGGTATGTCCCATCTTCTGGTATTCTAGAGCATTAGAATACTGATGATTGTTTGCCGAATAGGGAAGTGGTATGATGATGAGTTTGATATCTGATTCTTGGCTTCATGAGTCTGGATTTTGCGAAGCAGTCAGCTCTGCGAGTGTAGTTGCACTTCACCTGGTGATAGCAATATCTGTACTTGGTATGAGTGTGGCAATATCTGATTGTGAGATCCAGTCGAGTGCTTGGCAATCTGGTATTTTTTCGAATTCAGCCCGCATGCCACTGTTGAGTTTGCCGAGAGCCACGATCCACTCATATTCACTATTTCATGAGAATGCTGTGATGATCTCTTCGAATATTGCCCGAGATCACTGACTTCCACAGATCACGAGAATATGAGGCTTGGCGGTGTGCCAGTGAATACTGCCACCCGCGAGGACGAAGCGATCCAGTTCTCTTTCTTCTTTTCTGGATTGCTTCGCAAGCTCAGGGTGGCGGGAAAATACAGGATCCAATATCTGCCGCACAACTTCGCATTTTTTTGGATCAAAATATATTCTCGCAGATTCAAATCCGAGAAATATTCTCGTCGCGATTTTCCCGAGTATTCGATTTGACCTGCCTGGGATTGTATCTGACTCGTGGATATATAGGGGTATACCGAGTGACCAACCAGCTATTCCTATAGCTACGGAGCCAGGTCATCACTTTGAGAATACTGCTATATTTTCTTCTGATATTTTGAGTCCTTGTAGGATTTTCCTCGCTTTCCAGAATCCTCGTATGAGAAAAAATGGATACAGGAGAGATTGCCATGATCTTGTTGTTGCGAGCTTGAGTGTTGGGATTGACTGGAATTCTATATTTTCTATTTTTGCCGTTTTTTCTTCTTGAGAATTTCCTCATCCGATCCAGAGATATGTAACTACCTCATTATCGAGCGAGTGCACCAATGAGACAATAGGCTGGATATGTCCACCCGTTCCTCATCCGACCAGGATGATTTTGTTGTATTGCGAGAGTGTGGATATGAGTTTTTGGTGCATTATTCGAAATATTTCTGAGCTTTAAGTATTGCTACGACACTTCATGAGTGAGTAATTTCTGAATCCATCACCATTTCCAGTACTTTTTTATAAGGCAATCTTACGAGTTCAATCTTTTCCCATTCGTCCTCAAGTCTTTTTGTTTTTCTGAGCTTTCTTGCAAGGAATAGGTTTTCCGTCTGTTCTAAAAGAGTAGTGAGTGGATGAATATCTCCAAGAGAGATCCATTCGTCTGCCTGATACCCTATTTCTTCTTCCATCTCACGTTTTGCACACTCAAGAGGAGCCTCTCATTCATCTATAGCTCATCATGGAAGATTATAATCATATCTTCCGAGAGCATATTTATATTCTCTTGAGAGAAGCACATTACGTTCATCATCTACTGCTAGTATGCAAGTACCATTATGCATTGTCACGATTCAAAATATTCAATCCTTTTCTCAACTCTTAACACTATCTTCACGGACAGATACCCATGGATTTTTATAGATTTCTTTAGATGATATGAGCTGGAATGGATTCATAATTTCGTTCATTATTTTTTATTCCTCGTCACCACTATCGATGATCCGCTCGAGCATCTCGATGACAAAGTCCCAAGTCTCGATATTTGGCTTCATCGTGATGATATCATCTGCATCGAACCACTTATATTCTGATATTTCGGATGTTTGTACTGAGAGTGGTTGAGTAGATACTACATCTGTCTCCATGAGAAAAATTGACTCAGATCGAGACTTATCTTTTCATTCTTTATTTGTGTAATTCAACTCATATGTTGCTATCGGTAGGGGATAGTGGACGAGCTTGCGACCCTTGTGTCGGAGTATCTCATCCCGATCGATCTCAAAAAATCGAGCAGAGAGTCAAAACTCTTCACTGAGCTCACGTATCATCGCCTCGTGTAGACTTTCACCGTTCTCAACGTGGCCACCTGGGAGTACCCATGGAGTGTCTGGTGAGTGTTTTGCCATGAGGATCTGGCCATCAGGATTGAATACGAATGCTCGGACTACAGAGGGGAGAGGCATAGAAGTATGGGGTTCAAAAATAGGGAAATAGTATACTGATAAAAGATATAGAAACGAATCAAAATATTAAAAATCAAAACTAAAATTTCTCTTGTCCCATTCAAAGAGTTGCTTCACTCTCTCCATCGGATGGAGTTTTGGGAGAGGGAGAGAGAATTTGCGATAAAATTGCAACTCCATTGGCTGTATTTTATAGGGTTTACCTGTGATGCGACATTTAATCGCCCAATTGAGGACATCATCGGGGATTTCTCGAATATCAAATGGGAGCCTTTCGGCTGGGATAGTACGAGTTACTCATTCAATTGTGTCAGAGTAATCGATCCAGGTGAGTCATCTCGCGAGAGCCTCTGATTTAGTGAGGGGAAATTTCATCATCGCAAATGAAACATCGTATGGATAGAGTGCGTATTTAGAATCGAGGAATTCGCCCCATTCTTTAGTTGATCTCATTCGCTCTATGAGAGCGAGTACTTCTCGTTCCCAATCTA
Organism: Candidatus Altimarinota bacterium; assembly: GCA_043780775.1. Taxonomy (GTDB): domain Bacteria; phylum Patescibacteriota; class Gracilibacteria; order BD1-5; family UBA2023; genus JABFSX01. The sequence continues at coordinate 5,280 of JAYWCE010000053.1, forward strand.
CTTTTGAATATTGTTTATTATAGATGCAATATGTTGCATTGGTAAGATTGCTACAACCCCAGAGATAGGAGCACCCCATACACTTCACGCTATAGTAGATATCATGTGATCCTCACCAAATATTGGAAGAAAAGTATACGCGACTCACATTTTGTCCGATAACTCATGAATCGTATGCTAGTGTAGTATTTTCACCCCATTGAGATATATCCATACTATCTTGAACATTAAATGAATCACTGATATAGGCTGAATCTACAATCTCTCCACAGGCATAACAATGGTGTGCATTTTTTGAATCATAGCAAAAATCTCCGCTTGAATCCGTTGAGCCACTCAGAATAGTATCCGAAATTCAAACAGAGCATATAAGCTCCTGAAATTTAATTTCAAAAGCCCGAGTAAATGTTTCATCGTATTTTAGCTTTTCTAGTGTGGACTCATAGTTTTTTTGACTGCAGGACTGATTTAGTATCTGATAGGTCGCATTGTGGACTCCTACACATCCGAGAAGATACGACCCTCCGATTACCGAGAATACATATCTCGAGTCACGAGTATCACTCGTATCAAAACCGTAATGTACATTAAAGCATTTTCAAATATG
>JAYWCE010000054.1:0-5878 GCA_043780775.1 Candidatus Altimarinota bacterium
CTGCTCGCAAGGCGTCCGAGGCGACGATCTCTCATGTCCGTCAGGTGACACATATCGATGTCTCTCCGAAGCAGCTCATGAGTGAGACGACGACTCTGATTCCATTTCTCGAACATGATGATGCGACTCGTGCCGAGATGGGAACGAACATGATGCGACAGGCGGTGCCATCTATCAGAGCTGAGGCTCCGATCGTCGGTACTGGTATGGAGCGTCTGATCGGCGAGGGATCAGGATATGTCGTGAAGGCGACGGATGATGGTGAGGTAATCGGAGTCGATGCCAAGCATATCACTGTACTCTACTCTACAGGTAAAAAAATGACCTATGCACTCCGTACATTCGAACGATCGAATCACGATATGCTCATCCACCAATGGGCTCGAGTTCACAGTGGAGACAGGATCACCAAGGGACAGATCCTCGCTGATGGTCAGGCAATCGACAATGGTGAGCTCGCTGTCGGACGCAATCTCACTGTAGCGTATATGCCATGGGAAGGATACAACTTTGAGGATGCTATCATCATCTCAGAGAAGGTCATGCAAGATGACTACTTCACCTCAGTGCATATCAACGAATATACGATGGATGTCCGCGAGACCAAACTCGGCCCTGAGCAGACAACCAATGATATCCCAAATATCTCGACTACCAAGCTCCAAGATATCGATATCGATGGACTCGTGCGTGTCGGTGCATACGTCCGAGCTGGTGATATCCTCGTCGGTAAGGTCACACCAAAGGGTGAGGTTGAGCTCTCTCCAGAAGAGAGACTTCTCCGAGCAATCTTCGGTGACAAGTCCAAAGATGTGAAAGACTCATCACTCATTCTCCCATCAGGTTCAGGAGGAAAAGTGATCGCAGTACATACACTCCGTCGTGAAGATGGAGACAATCTCCCTACAGGAGTATTCAAGCAAGTAAAGGTCTATGTAGCTCAGACTCGCAAGATTGAGGTCGGTGATAAGATGGCGGGTCGTCATGGAAACAAGGGTATCGTCTCTCGTATCGTCCCGATCGCAGATATGCCGTTCATGGAAGATGGTACTCCTATCGATATCATCCTCAATCCACTGGGTGTCCTCTCTCGTATGAATATCGGACAAGTCCTCGAGACCCATCTCGGTGGTGCTGCTCGCAAACTCGGTATCAAGGTAGCGACTCCGATCCTCAACGGTCTCACGACTGATCAGATCAGCGCACTCATGGTCGAGGCAGGTATACCTGCTGATGGCAAGGTCCAGCTCTACAACGGTAAAACTGGTGAAAAATTCAAAGAGCGAACAATGGTCGGAGTCAAATATATGCTGAAACTGCATCACCTTGTCGAAGACAAGATCCATGCCCGTAGTGTCGGTCCATACTCTATGGTCACACAACAACCACTCGGAGGTAAGGCTCAAAATGGTGGACAGCGTCTCGGAGAGATGGAAGTATGGGCGCTCGAGGGATATGGTGCTGCCAATATCCTCCAAGAGATGCTCACAGTGAAGTCAGATGATATCAACGGTCGTACACAGCTCTACGAGGCAATCGTGAAAGGCAAACGTATCAAACGTCCAAACGTACCAGAGTCGTTCAATGTTCTCTTGCGTGAGCTCCAGGCACTCAATCTCAATATCGATCTCCTCTCCGGAGAAGAAGTTGCAGAGTTCGAGCAAGTAATGAAAGACCGATATGAAGAACTCGAGAAACTCGATGGACAATTCGATGTCGAGATCGATCTCCCAGAATCAACTGAGCCTACTGGCAATGAAGATGCACCAGTGACATCATCGATTCTCGAAGAAGACAAAGAGTAATAGAACTTGCAGTAAGCAGAATGCAGTAATCAGAGTGGTTTCATAAAAGATGATTCTATTCTGGTAGCTGATAGCTGATAGCTGATAGCTATATATTCTCTATTCTAATCTCTAAACTTCTACAAAACTATGTTCCCAATGACAAAAGATCTCGAAAACTTCCTCAATGACAAAATCACCGACTACTCTCAAATCGGTAAACACGCCGGAAAACGAGATATCACCGTCGGAAAATCACTCGACAACCTTCGAGCTATCTCTGTTGGACTCTCGGACAAGGATGATATCCGAGCACTCTCCTATGGAGAAGTGCTCATCTCTGAGACGATCAACTATCGTACACAACGCCCAGAGCGAGGTGGACTCTTCTGTGAGCAGATTTTTGGCCCTCGCAAGAACTACGAGTGTGCCTGCGGAAAATACAAACGAATTCGCTACAAGGGTGTCATCTGTGAGCGATGTGGTGTCGAGGTGACTACCTCTCAGGTTCGTCGCCAACGCACAGGTCATATCGAGCTCGTGGCTCCAGTAGCTCATATCTGGTATCTCAAGAGTGTCCCATCTCGTATCGGACTCATGCTCGATATCTCAGTGAAAAAGCTCGAACAGGTTATCTATTTTGCCTCATATATCGTCACTGATGTATTCGAGGACAAGCGAGAAGAGGCCATTGCTGAGCTCGAGAATGCGTACAAAAACCAGAAGATCACCGTACAAAAGGATCTCCAGAATATCATGAACGACCTCACACTCAAGCTCGAAGGAAAGGAAATCTCGAAAAAAGAATTCCACGAACTCGAGATGATGCATATGAGCAAACTCGATCAGCTCGATGCTGAGTATAACAAACTCAAGGATCTCCTCAAGGTTATCCGTGAAGCTGAGGTTATCGGTGAGCTCGACTATCGTATCATCTATGAGAAGTTTCCTCATGTATTCAAGGGTGGAACAGGTGCTGAGTATCTCAAGTTGCTTCTTGAGAGAATCAATCTCAAGGACTTCATCGCTCGCGAACAGGCAGAACTCAAGGTTTCTCCAAAGAGTAAGCACAAGAAGATCCTCCAGAAACTCAAACTTGCATCATCACTCTTTAAGAGTGGACAACGACCTGAGAATTTTATCCTCTCGGCTCTCCAGATTCTCCCTCCTGATCTACGTCCGATGATCCAGCTCGATGGTGGTCGATTTGCATCGTCAGATCTCAATGATCTCTATCGCCGTGTCATCAACCGCAACAACCGTCTCCGCAAGCTCTCTGAGCTCGGAGCCCCAGATGTCATCCTCAAAAATGAAAAACGAATGCTCCAGGAGGCGGTCGATACACTCCTTAATGGAGATGTCCGATCAAACCGTCCAGGGTACACAACAGCGAGCAAAAAGAAACTCAAATCACTCTCTGATGTCCTCAAGGGAAAACAGGGTCGATTTCGTCAGAATCTCCTCGGTAAACGAGTAGACTATTCTGGTCGTTCCGTGATCATCGTCGGGCCTGAGCTCAAGATGAATGAGTGTGGTCTCCCAAAGACTATGGCTCTGACTCTATTTAAGCCGTTTGTCATCGGGCGTCTCATTGCTCTCGAACAGGCTTACAATGTCAAACATGCGGAGAAGATCATCGAAGAGAAAACAAAAGAAGTATGGGATGCTCTCGATACTGTTATCGAAGGCAAATATGTCCTCCTCAATCGTGCTCCAACGCTCCACCGTCTCGGTATCCAGGCATTCCGTCCAGTTCTCATCGGTGGTAAGGCGATCCGTCTCCATCCACTCTGTTGTACGGCGTTCAATGCTGACTTCGATGGAGATCAGATGGCAGTCCATCTTCCACTCACGATCGAGGCTCAATTCGAGGCATCGAATCTGATGGTCACATCGAAGAATATGCTTAATCCGTCAAACGGTGAGCCGATCGTAGCTCCTTCACAGGATATGATCCTCGGGTGTTATTATTTGACGAAGATCGATACTGGAGAATCTCAGCTCGTATTTGCCTCTGGTGATGATGCACTCGCTGCCTATGAGAACGAGATCATCACTCTTCATACACCAGTCAAGATCCGAGTCGAGGGACAAATCATCGATACGACATATGGACGGTTCCTCTTCAATGAGATCCTCCCAGAATCTCTCAGATTCGTGAATGAAACAGTCGGTAAGAATGCAGCGAAAAAAATCCTAGCCAGGTCGTTCGATATGCTCGGTGGAGAAGCAACTGCCTATCTTGCTGATGCGATTAAGAATCTTGGATTTAAGTACGCAACGATCTCAGGGCTCACGGTTTCTGCATTTGATATGATCATCCCAGAAGCGAAGTATATCTTCGTTGCTGAGGGTGAAGAAAAAATCAAAGAAATCCAAAAAGCCCATTGGCATGGTCTCGTGACTGACAATGAGCGATATCTCCAGTCACTCCAGGTCTGGTCTCTCGTGAAGTCTCGAATAGAAAAAGAGATGAAACGAAACTTTGATCCAAAGAATCCAATCTATAATCTCATCGATTCAGGAGCTCGAGGAAACTGGGGAAATGTGACACAGCTCTGTGGTATGAAGGGTCTCGTAGTCTCGCCAACTGGTAAGACGATCGAGCTCCCAATCAAATCTAACCTCAAGGAAGGATTCACGACACTCGAATACTTCATCGCGACACACGGTGGACGAAAAGGAAAGGCAGATACGGCTCTGAAAACAGCTCAGTCATGATACCTCACCCGTCGACTTGTGGATGCCGCACAGAATGTCCTCTCTCGGGAACATGATTGTGGCACTATCCACTTTGAGACAATTGATTCTACGAGTGAAAAGTCACTCTTTGGTGATACATTCGAGAACAAGATATTCGGAAAATTTACAGCGAAAGATGTCATCGCAGCGAATGGAGCGGTTATTGCCACAGGAGGCACCCTCGTTAATAAGATTATTCTCAAAGATATCCTCGATTCAGGGGCTACATCAGTCTCGGTCAGATCTGTTCTTACTTGTGAGACTGAGGAGGGTGTATGTCAGAAGTGTTATGGGCTCGATCTCGCTACGTCGAATCTTGTGACAATCGGTACTCCAGTTGGTATCATCGCCGCTCAGTCGATCGGTGAGCCAGGTACACAGCTCACGATGAGAACATTCCACTCGGGAGGTGTGGCGTCAGCAGGTGTAGATATTACAGCAGGTCTCTCTCGTGTAGAGGAACTCTTCGAGGCTCGTAATCCCAAATATCTTGCTGAGATTGCTCCGTTCGAAGCTCATATCATCTCGGTTGAGTCAGAGGGGAATATCACAACCGTGACCGTCGAGGCTCTCGAACAGAAAACTCGAGAATACTATACTCTCGATGAGACTATGAAACCGACTATCGCAAAATGAGATACGGTCGAGGCCAAGCAGATCATCGCAAAATCAAAAGAAACAAAACAAAAAGTCCAAGTAACTCACGCAGGTCGCGTCGTCAAGCTCACGGATGATATCATCACTATCGAGGATCTCGTCGCTGAACGGGTCACATTCGAGGTACCAGCAGGACGCAATATCCTCGTCCGCGAAGGTGATACGGTCAAGATCGGTAGCAAGCTCACTGAAGGACATATCAATCTCCAATCTCTCATGGATACGGCTGGTATGCTCGCAACAGAGATGTATATCGTGAACGATATCAAGGAGATCTACTCATCTCAGGGGCAGACGGTGAACGCGAAACATATCGAGCTCATCGCTCGTCAGATGTTCTCGAAGATCCGTATTACCAATGCTGGTGACTCGACATTTTTCCCTGGTGATATCGTCGATGTGATCCGCTTCCGCAAAGAGAACAAAGAAATCGCCAAATCAGGAGGCACAGAGGCACTCGGTGTAGATCTCCTTCTTGGTCTCACGAAGATCTCACTCTTCACGGAGAGTTGGCTCTCGGCAGCTTCGTTCCAGGAGACAGTCCGTGTCCTCGTCGATGCATCGACATCTCGCAAGGTAGATCATCTCGATGGACTCAAGGAGAATGTGATCATCGGTCGGCTCATCCCTACACTTCAATACTTCGATAACAATCGTGATGTCGGAGAGTACTTTGCTCATGAGCGAGATGGAGA
>JAYWCE010000055.1:0-5867 GCA_043780775.1 Candidatus Altimarinota bacterium
TCAATCAAATAAAAACTCTAAAATAGATTCTATGAACCCTATCGATACCTACATAGCAACTGCTCCGATAGACCGTCAAGATGCTCTCTCGAAACTCCGAGATATCCTCCGAGATACACTCGTACCTCGGTTATGAGGAGCCTATCAGCTATGGGGCTGATAGGCTATACTGTGCCATTCTCACTCTATCCAGAGTTGATACCACTGTGATACCGAGCTCCCACTCCCCTTCGTCAATCTCGCGACCAAGAAAGCAGGAATACATATCTATCACATGGGCATGTGAGCGAATCTCGATCTGCTCGAGTGGTGGAAAAATGAATACGAGAAATACAATATCGGAAAACTCGATATGGGAGTCGGTTGTATCTGGTTCAAGAAACTAGAGAATATCCCGTACAATCTCATCAGGGAACTCATGAAAAAAATATCTGCAACAGAGTGGATATCACTCTATGAGAAAGCATATAGAAATAAAAAATAAGTCTATGAATGAAATCAATTAGTACCTTGTCGAATAACCAGTACACTTATAATGCCTCAACAAGTAAAGCCTCATGTGGAGGAATATATGATTACAGGCGAATCCGAGAATAGAAAATAGTGTACCATCAACAGAAAGAAGATATTCGCAAGTCAAAATAAATTTTTCTTTTGTTACATATAGGTTATACTCGTATAATATGTGGAAGTACTGGTATGTCCATTTTTAGTCTTTATCCCTATTCATTATGCTTACAAAAACATGAGTTGCTCTCGCAATCAGCTTAGTTTCTGGCTTTATAGCGATGACACCTTCTGCATCTGCGTGTTTCATTTTCTCTGGTGTCTCTTATGGCGGTTTGATTACATTTGATGGATGTGCTTTTTTTGTACCAGTCACATTTTTATCTACTGCTCCAGATGCTACAGTATGAGTAGCGTATACTGCGACAAATCTCCTCGCATCAGGTACTCCCGTCATAGTAACAGCCAATGGAGTACCAAATGGGATGTCCATATCTGCAAATGGCATCCTTTCGGGGACTCCCCTCTCTGCTGGAACTTATACCATGAATCTTTCATGAATAAACTTTGTTAATATGGTAGGAGATGGGGTGGTAACTATTGTTGTTAATAATCCAGCTCCAGATACAATAGCACCAGTCATCACGATGAATGGCACCAATATCTCTCTGATAGCCGGTACTGTCTATAGTGATGCAGGTGCGACTTGTACAGATAACAATGATGCTACATGTACCGTTTTTACGACAAGTACAGTAAATACTGCTGTCGCAGGCACATACACAGTCACATATCGAGCGACAGATGCAGCGGGTAATATTGCTACTCCAGTAGTTCGTACGGTCACTGTGACTCCAGCTCCAGATACAACAGCCCCTGTCATTACGATGATTGGTACCAATGTTTATCTCGTAGCTGGTACTGTCTACACTGATGCAGGTGCGACTTGTAGGGATAATAAAGATATAACTTGTGTGGTCGTTACCACCAGTACAGTAAATACTGCTGTCGCAGGTATATACACAGTCACATATCGATCGACAGATGCAGCGGGTAATATTGCTACTCCAGTAGTTCGTACTGTCACTGTAACTCCAGTTATCAAGGTCAACGAAATTAACAAGATCATCACAGCAATATCTACTACGACGATCAATATCGGAACTCTCGTCATCCATATCACTCCAACAACCGTCGTGAAACTCAACAATGGTAAGCCCCTCAAGGTCGGTGATAGTATCGAGTATAAAGGAATCATGAATACTAATTGATCTGTCACAGCGACTCTCATTAAGATCTAATAATTCAAATCTCTCAAATAAAAAGTGGGAGTGGGATATAATAGGAAGGATGAATATTGAGAAAAATAATTCTGGAGAAATGAATAAAAAAGTAAACCCATAAAACTTTGCTTATTAAAAAAATATTCATAAACTTCACTATTTAAAGTGTAAACTTTTCTACATATGTCAGATTTTTTTTGATCACTGTCATCAAGTATATATCTCGACTTCCTCATCGATTTCTTCATCGACTGTATCACTGTCACGATACTCTGCTATAGCATCTACTACAAGAGGTACAACGATAAACAAGCATTCACCTCATATATGCTTTTCAACGTCTTCGTCTTCACTGTCATCTATGTACTCTTCAGTTCCTGAGATGGTGTTAGTATGGGTCTCGGATTTGGACTATTCGCTATCTTATCACTCATCACGCTACGGAGTGAGGCACTTTCGAAACGAGAGATTACGTATTTCTTCGGTGCACTCTCGATAGCTCTGATCAACTCAATAGGCGTAGCAGATCGATATTTTCTCATTCTCTGCAACTGTGTAATCCTCCTCGGAGCATATCTGATCGATCATCCGCATATCCTGCGTGGTATATACACTATGAATATCACTCTCGACAATATCCCTGATGGCATACTCAGCAATCCACAAAATATCTCGAGCACTCTCAGTAAACAATTCGACGTCGATATCATCTCCTACTCGATCTCGATGATCGATTATGTACGAGATACCGCTATACTGAGGATCTCCTACCGATCGCTTGCGTGAACAAATCCATGAACTGCGAAGCAGATCGAGTCGAGCGTTCCTAATGAATAAAGAATGACTACCTCCACACGGCAACATCTGGATTCTTTTATCTCTTATTTTCAGCCTATCTCGCTTGCAGAGCTCAATACAAAGGCCCGCATGCTAGAAAGACTAGAAAATAAATATATCCTCTCAAGAGAAGATCTCTACACTTCACTCGACGCACTACTCGAAGAGTTCGATATACTCGAGATAGATGGACTACGCGACTTCACGTATGAGACTATCTACTTCGATAGCACCGACCATATATGCTATACTGACCACCATCGGAACAAGCGACTCAGATTCAAAGTACGTACCAGAAAGTATATCGATGCAGATACGAGCTATCTCGAAATGAAACTCGAAAGCAGAGGCAATCGTCTCATCAAAAAACGATACAACTGCGGAAACATATACCATGGTATCATGACAGATGAGGCAAAAATATTTGTCCAGAAGGAGTATCTACATCACTATAAAAAAGAATTCCCATACTCTCTTGTCCCCTCTCTCATGATGTCATATCAGCGTATCACTCTCGTAGCAAAAGTAGGAGGCGAACGTCTGACTATCGATCACGATATACATATGTCTCGGGCTGATGGATCTCAGTCGAACGCTGTTCCGAGTGACTGTATCATCATAGAGGTAAAGTCTCGACATGGCCACGGGATCGCCGATGCTATATTTAGGCGTCACAATCGCCGACCTCTCCCCTGTTCAAAATTTTGCCTCGGAACTATCATGAACGGACATGCACATAGGGTGAATCTGTTTCTCCCGATATTGAAGAAGTATTTTCCTGATACACTCAAGCGAATAACAGCGTCTCATGGAACTTAGGGAGATTTGCGAAGGATATATTCCCATATTATGATACATCTACACAAATATCACCCCCTTGTAATAGTTCAAGAAAGGATATAATAAGAGAGTTTAATTTACTCTTTTACTTTCTCACTATATCTACCCTCCCTTGGATGATGATCGCTATCATGAGGGTCGCGTATTTTGTTCTCGGTGCTGTATGGCATGGGCCCCCTTTTTGGTAAACTCTGGATGCGGATCCATCACAGGAAGGACAGCTTCAACGATGCTGAGATGCAGGCATCTATGGTAGTCATGGGGGAACTCATGCTCGCAGAGTTCGTCGCGACGGCTCTCATGGTGATCGGTCTGGCGTGTTTGATGCGAGCGATCCCTCAGTATAGCGGGGTACAGACAGCGTTCTTGATATGGATAGCATTCGTCCTCCCGACGATGACATCGACCGTGATCTGGGGAGCAGATACTCGGAAATACATGGCAACCAAGATCGCCGTATCGAGAATCAGACTCGTCTCATAGCGACGCGGTGCATGGGAGATATCGAGAACCAGATCGATATTTTCTTCTACAGTGAGATTGGGAATGAGCTCAAACGACTGGAATATAAACGCGATATGTTGCCATCGGTATCTGATCATCTCATCAGTGCTCAGTTGTGTGATATCTGTATCACCTAGCTCTATAGTACCACTATCAGGAGAGATGATCCCTGCGATGAGTGAGAGGATCGATGACTTGCCTGCACCACTCGCTCCCATGAGAGATACATAGCTTCCCGTCTGGATTTGCCAATTGAGGTCTGTGAATAGTGTGACAGTTTCATTTTTGCTGGTATAGGATTTCGAGATGTTCTGGAGTGAGATCATAGGAGATATTATATAGATATAGTGAGGAAAACAAGTGCAGAAGAATACGTAGAAAGGTTGTTATAAAAAATATGAAAATCAATAAAATTTCGGTAATAATCACATTAGCCGCCATAAAAAATGACAACTACCCCACCAATTATCGAAGCACTTAAGCCATATAATACTTATTTTATGGCTGACTATTGATTAAATCTTCCAATCGACTCAGATTTTGGAAACTTGCAATTAAGTTGGTGGGAAATAGTAATTAGGTTCGAGTGTATAAATCAATTAATTATTAAGCTTTATGAAGAATTTTATGTACTCAAGAAACAATTAGAAATATCACATATGCCTGAAGCTGATACATTGTTCAGACAAAAGTTTTATACTGAACAAATTTTCTATTGGCTTAGAAAATCTGCGGACGAAATAATATCCATTTTTTCAATAGTAAACCATCTAAAGAAAAATGGTTCTTATCTCCTGAAAATAAAACTATCTTCAATTGGAGAATTTTTAGATACTAAAAACCCCTTTGACAATGATCTTTTAGTCCACACTTCAACATTAAAAACATTAAATGAGATTTCAAATGGTTTTAAGCATTCTTTTATCAATTCTCAAATTCACAATTATCATGGTTCCGAATATCCAGTAGTATTTGCATATATACTTAGATACAATACATTATCGAATGCACCTGTATTCCACACTCTCGATCTACGTCAAGTATTGATAGATTATAACCTATTTTTAGTAGATGCGAAAAAAATTCTAAAAAGCAAATATTGAGCTTAGAAGGATTTACGGCTGCTAACAATGCATTTCCAAAATTTGGACAAGACATTGTAACTTCAGCTTCACCTGAAATTTAGCTTCAGTTATTTGTTGGCAATTTACTAATAATATTTATATATATTCATAATCGCATTTTTTAATTAACATTTCCACCGGCGGATATTTATCCAATATCCCAACTTCTGCAATGCAAAATATTATTTCTCTATTTCCACATCATCCATATCACTCCATAGATGACCGGTACATGTAGGGCATATATCAGAAGCGAGTGTCTCCCAACATATGAGAGTGGACGGAGAATGCGATAGGATCACGCGAATATAGTGTCAAAATATCCCCTCTTATTCAACCAAGATGCCACTCAATATCCAATCAAATAATACCCGAACCATGGGAATATAGGATAGTAGTCAGCCGAGTAGTAGTCCATCGGTGTGAGTCCGATTGGTATGAGGAGATCTGTATCTACACTGATAGAGCTGATATAGTAGGCGACGAACAGGCACAATATACCGACGAGTATATTCCAGGATCACCATCGTACAAAAGGAAGCCCGATTATCGTCGCAACCGCAAAAAAATGAATAATCCCGAATGATATCCTCTGTTCATAGAAAAATGTATAGGTCACGAATGAAATAATGAGAGCGATCGTCGTGAGAATCATGAACCTCTGTTTTGTTTTGATAACTATCCGAGATAGAGACCTATTCCGGATGGAGAGATAGAATGATATACCAGATACAGAGATGAATACGATAGCAACGACTCTCCCGAGTATATA
>JAYWCE010000056.1:0-2029 GCA_043780775.1 Candidatus Altimarinota bacterium
GACCGTCAGACACTGTATCTCAGACATCGATCTGATGCCGTATGAGTGAAAAAATATATACATACTTAGACACTTCTCCACAGCGACCCTCGCGGCCCAGAACGCTCTCCTGAAGGTACTCGAAGAGTGTCCATCCTATGCAGTGATACTCCTCGAAGTAGATAATTCGAACAGCATCATCGATACGATCAGATCGCGAGTGATCGATCTCACTGCTATGCGGCATCGGGGTGTCCTGAGTCCACAGTGACGAGAGATAGTGGAATACTATAGAACAAAAAAATACCAAGAACTAGCAGGGAGTCTCTATGTATTCAAGTGTACGAGTGATGAGGCTATATTGATACTAGAGTGAGTGTATCCATACCTGAGCCAGGAGGATACACTGAGATGTGATCTCGCCATCGAGTCACTCGCATCGACCCACGAGAATCCGAGATCGCTCCTCGATGTTTTTTTCTTGTAGACATACATAGTGAGGTATATATGCTGATGTAGCATAGGAATAGAATATAGAACTGATATATCCGTTATGATGATATATCCAAGCACTACATGCGGAAAACAGCAAGCAAAAAGAATACAATTCTTTTGACTCCTGATCAGATATAGAGTATATTGGATAATATTCTTATACACCCTATGTCTACTGTACAACCGCCGAAAGCAAAAAATGATATCGTCCAAAAGGATACTGCCACTCCTGTCAAAAATGATATATTCTTCTCAACTGAGGAGCGTCCTGGTACCCTCATCATCGTAGAGTGATCTGATGGATCAGGCAAGTCTACACAACTCTTGATTGCGAAGAACCTCCTTGAGTCGAATGGTTTTTTCTGTGTACATAGCATCTGGAACTCATCTATCAAGATGCACGAAATGCAGAAAAAATTCAAAAAATTTGATATCAATATGCCAGCAGCAGTATTCGATACGATCTATGCATCTGATTTTATCGAGAGATATCTCACAGAAATGCGGTGAGCACTCAAAGCTGGTATGGTAGTCCTCTGTGATAGATATATGTATACAGCTCTTGCTCGTGGTTATGCTCGTGGTATCCGTATGGAGCATCTGAAGCCATTTTATGATCTCTACTTCCCTGTTCCTGATCTGGCATTCTACTTCCGTATTGCTGTCGAGACTGCCGCCGAACGAGCTATCGGACGCAATCCACTCAAGCACTATGAGGCGGGTATGGATGTGAGATATTCAGAGAATATCATCGATAGTTTCAAAAAATTCCAAACCAAGGTGATCGAATGATATGATATCTTAGCCGAGCAAAATGGCATGCACATCATCGATGGTACTGCCCCAGTATACAAGACGACACCTATATTCATTGCTGAGATCGCCAAGTACTTCGAACGCAAGTACGATGTCCGTCTCATGGGTGTCCACTCAACCAAGGAATAATTTCTTATATAATTCTCAATTCTAAGTCCTAAGCTCTACCCAATATGCGTCCAAATATCAGCAACTGTCATGCACTCCCAGGTACCTTCATAGTATTCGAAGGGGCTGATGGATCTGGGAAAACCACCCAAGTCCAGACTCTCAAAAAAATGCTCGAAAAAGAAGGACACACTGTTACAGTCAGTTCATGGAAGACAGCACCAATTCTTGGAGATTTTCTGCAGACGAATGAGAGTCTGAAGAAGTTCGATGAGCGTATCCTCCCTGAGACGAGCCTATTCATGCAATCGGCGGATCTCCTTTACCGTATTGAGCGAGAGGTCATCCCAGCAATGAAGCGATGACACATCGTCATACTCGATCGGGGACTCCAGACACTTATCGTGCGTGGACTCATGATAGGTATGACTGAGGATCAGCTCCGCACTGGACTCCTCTGGTGGAGAAATAGTATCTACAAGGAGTTATTCGATAGGGCTCATACGATACATATCACCGTGGATTCCGAGACCTCTCTCACGAGATTAACCAAGAGAGCCTGGAAAGAAAAACAAAAATTCCTCAAAAAATGAGAAAAATGAAGAATGGATGGAACGCTCCTCACACTCCA
>JAYWCE010000057.1:0-5855 GCA_043780775.1 Candidatus Altimarinota bacterium
ACCGCTCGATCGCTTTTTTCTATGGAACTATAGTATAGAAATAGGGGGAGAAGTCAAACTCAGATTATCGCACCATCGCAGGCATCGGCATGATATCAATAGGCATCGATCGGCCATAGTTCTGGATTCTGAATTTTTGCGTAGCTATAGGTATCGTCGGTGAGGCAAATGACTGCATCTGGATACGAGAATTCCCTATTGTGTAGAGACTCTCCCCGACATAGAGGACGCGGTTGATGAAGTCAGACGAGTAGTTCCAGATCGTGTTCGCGAGATACATATCGAGAGTACCAGTCGACTTGCAATAGTCTGGGATATACTGTGAATATCCTTTATTATTCTGACTATATTGCTCACATTCCTTTTTCCAGGTGGCCTCAAGGTCAGCTGGTCGAACAACATGTGTGATACGGAACTGTTCAGTTATCATACTCGGGGTGATAGAGACACCGATAAGTCACTGGAATGCTGATTTCGAGAGATAGGGATTTGCAGTATCACCTGCTGAAGTTATGAGGGTTGCAGGCAATAAGAGAAGATTTTTCTCCTTGTACCAGACAAATTGTTTCGGATTCCAGAGTGCATCTGACGATGATCCCATATCCCCGAGGACGAGTGATCGTTCTTGTTTGGGATTCTTCACATCACTCACATTATAGAGGTCGATCTTGATACCACCATTTTGCGTACCGCCCCACTGGTTCACCTGAGTATCATATCCGATACCGATGAGACGATTCGCATCATATGGATGGAGATAGGTCGAGTAGCCTGGGATTTTGAGCTCTCAGAGAATAGTTGGTTTCCTCGAGTCAGTGAGTGATATGACGAAGAGTGGATCGATCTGCTCGAAAGTCACGAGATAGAGACGATCTCCTATGAACCTGGAAGATTGGAAATTCTCCCCTGGAGCGATATTGTCGAGCTTTCAGGTGGTCTTCCCAGTGGGTGAGAGTACCGAGAGTGATGTCGATGAGGTATTAACTCCACCCGACCAACTGGAGTTCGTTGTGACAATCCGGAAGTTGTCACTCGTATCTTCATCCATTGAGTATTGTGTGAGTGGAGACCCAGATACGAGCCGAGAGTATATATAGCGAATACTTGCATTAGTGACTGCGAACCTATGTATGAGAGTACTACTCATTCCAGGATTCCAGATGAGTGGCGATGCACACCGAGCATTGGGCGGACAAGTGGATCCACCTCGAGGTGTCCACATATTCGACGTGAGATAAACGGAGTCACGCGTCACATGGATCTGTCCAGCCTCGGAGAGGACTACCTGAGAGGTGATCGGACTACTCACAACAGAGGTATCAAAACGTAGGATTGAAGTCAGTGTCGGGTTGAGTGTGTAGTTCGAGAGTGTCGCAGTATCTGGGAGTATCGAGCTCATATTCATACAATCCACTATCCCACGATTCACTACACTACCCTTCCCGAGAGAGATCTGCCGGTCCGAGATACGAGGGATGAGATTCCGAGTACTATAGTCAAAAGAGGGGCGAACCATCTTGCTAGTTGTATCAGCAAAATAGGCACGATATATCGGCGGCATCCAGTATGATATCACGATCACTGCTGTCATTATGCCCGTATCGCCGAGTCGTGTATCTGAGAGATATCCATCGACCTCTATGTTACGGACGAGTGTAGTGCGAGCTGGGTTCGAGATATCATAAAGTGCGATGATGGACTTTTGACTCTTGTTGTACCAGTATGTCCTGTATCGTCCTGTTCCAAGGGATTTGGTCGCCGTGAGTATGAGGTTATTTTGAGTGATATAAAAACTGATACCCGAGTAATTCGTTGGAATTCGTACTGTTTTTATCTTATTGAGATTTTTTGCATCAAGTATGATGATCGCGTGTTCACCCTCTTGGTAGGAGTATATATACTTACCATCGGTCTTGATGGTGTCGGCCTCATCGATTCCTTTTATCTGTATATTAGTATCCGACTTGGGTGTCGTATCGAGCCTATTCGTTGTCGGAGCGATGGTAGATATACTATCCTCAGTCATTACACCACCTCACTTATAGAGACGACCATCACTATGGGTCGTAGGGAGTATCTGCCGGAGTGTAGTCTCGAGCTCACTACAAGTTGCGAATGTATGATAGGAGAACTGCGGATCGATCTGTCCTATAGTAGCGAAACTCGTACTGACACAGTATATACTAATGAATCAGATGAGTAAATATCGAATATAAGACATAAGGTTGAATTAAGATAGTATAATGGTATATGAAGTCATTTCAAAGTCAATCATCAACCAGTGAAGAATCAGAGAAGAAAAAAACTCTCCGAAGAGAGTTTCAATATTATTTGAGAAAGGATTCTCCTGGATATACGAGTGAACTGAATAGATTTTTGAGAGGAATGAGGTCAGGTATCTGTTCTCCAGGAATACTTGCTGACCATGACCAGTATGCATACTGTCAGGCAGGAGTCTGATACACATACTGGAATGTGATATTTGTAGATTTTTTCTCTATATTGTGATGAACAACGAATATGCCCTTCTGACCACTTCTGAGATCAAGAGTCGTGATCTCAGAATTTATAATGCCAAAATCTGCAATAGCAGATACATACTGATCCCACGTAGTTATCTGATCAAAATCTATATCGATAGATGTGCCGAGTTCTTGTGGTGTTAGATATTCTTTTTGTTCGAGAGTCGCATTGATCCATTGCCCTGGTGACACCTCAAAACCCAGAAGCACTGATATGGCGCCGAGATCATCGATCGATCGTATAACTCGAGTATTTTTTTGTATATTCTTCAGAGAGAAGTATGGATTCTGCTGTGATGACGCAAGGAGATATGACTCATGAAATGATACTCATTTTTTGAGAAATTTGAGAGCCTTTTGGAGGGATTTGGCATCTTTTTTGGCATCTTGGTAGTCGATCTCTGCAAAACAGGCATCATATCACTTGTAGTAGAGGGTCATAGTCGGATTATATCATTTACTAGTAGCAGATATCAGTAGATAGTTATCATCATCGGTAGCCTGCATAGTCCAGGCTGGATATGCCTCTTGTTCTTTTTTGAGTCCATTCAGACGGACCTGCCAACCAGAGATACCACCAGCATCATCAGTACAAGAGAGAGCAAATGAAACACGATCCGACACATCAGAAAAACTCCAATGGGTCATCCTGTTATCTTGGCTGACCATACTTGACTTGAGAGTGAATCCGTATGGACGAGGATTGCGCATCGTGAGAGCATTCCAGCGGTAGAGAGACTTGCTCACTATATATGACTGGATCCGCATGAGGAACTTCACGAAGAGTCGATCAGGCGAGTCAGTATAGGACTCATAATTATTAGTTCGCCCCGCGAGAAATGCCTGAATCCTTGCTATCGGTATCATGTATCCAATTGATGTATTATCAGATGCCACCGCCGTAGGGATACCAACGAGTTCTCACGAGTTATTGAATGCTCCACCACCCGAGTTCCCATGATCGATACGCCCATCGATCTTGTACATCGTCTGCTCATAACCTGCAATTTTGCCCTCTGTACGAGTGATCGTCTCTCCTCCAATAGCAGGATATCCATACATCGATACATACGATCCGATAGCGATCTTCGTAGATGCTAGGATAAAGGGAGAGAGTGAATTCGTATGAGAGAGTTCGAGGATCGCAAGATCTGCCACGGTATCATAAGCAATGAGACGAACCGTATCACGACAGACTGGAGCCACTTCAAAGTTGGCAGAGAAACAGACCTCATAGTGTCCCGTAGGTAGATCATCAGTACCTGTGATCACATGAGCATTGGTCAGTATACGAGAGGGGCTGATAGCGATAGCACTCCCATAACTCTTGAATACATAGGAACCATCCGAACGAATCTCGTAGTTTTTTATCTTGATTATATTCTTTATGATGCTCGACTCTGTTGCAGAGGCACTCATATTTATGCAAAAAAGAGCAACAAGACTCACGAGAATGTAGAATAGTCTTGATGTTAAAAATCGCATAATGAAAAATAAGTAATATTCCTAGAGTCGATCTATTTATTCTACCGCTGCTTCCTCTCCAAGAGGAGGTATTTCTGCGTCTTCCTCTCCTCCACCGAGTGATATGGCCGCTGAGGTGAATGCGTCATTTTTGTCCTTGAGTTTTCCGAATATCACCCCCTGGGTCGTACGCCCCGTGACACGGACCTCAGCGAGAGGGACACGTATGGTCTGACCCGACTTAGAAATGAGGATGACACTATTGGACTCTTTTTCTTCGACCGTGAGTGTGAATGCTCCGATGATCGCTCCAGTTTTCTCAGTGGTTGCTCCGACCTTAATCCCAGATCCACCTCTTCCCTGTTCACGATAGTCCTCGAGAGCGGAGATCTTTCCAATACCATTACTAGAAACTGTGAGAATATATTTGGCTTCTTTGCCCGCTACACACCCGACGATGAGTGCATCCGTCGATGCGACCTTCATACCACGGACTCCTGCTGCAGCTCGGCCCATGACACGCACATCATTCTCATCGAACTGTATTGCTTTGCCCCCTCGAGAGACGAGGAGGATATTATCGCTTCCATCCGTTACCCGCACCCATCCGAGAGCATCTCCATCGTGTGGTTTCATGACGATGAGTCCACTAGCACGAATATTCGCAATATCGGAAATATCAATCCGTTTGACGACGGCTGCCTTAGAAATAAGGAAGAGATGCTTACCGGGAATATTTGTCAGATCGAGTACCGATGCAATATACTCATCCTTCGCAAGAGAGAGGAACTGGACGACGGGTTGCCCCTTCGCAGTTCGTTGCATCTCTGGGATTTCGTAGGTAGGGAGTCGAAAGACTCGACCCGTATTCGTGAAGAACATGAGGGTATTATGATTCTTCGTTGAGAGGATTGTCTCGATCTCATCTTCATCCTTCACCGACATCGCGATCCCCTTGCCACCTCGACGCTGAGTGCGGAACGCTGACGCCTTTACTCGCTTGATATAGCCGTTCTTGGACATCGTCACGACGACATCCTCGTTCGGGATCGTATCCGTCGGATTGAATTCCCCAATTGCTCCGGCATGTACCTCAGTACGACGAGGATTGTTGTATTTTTCTCGGGTCTCTACGAGCTCATCACCGATGATGGTCGATACTCGAGTGGGTGTTTCGAGGATATTGCGGAGATCCGCAATTAGGGCGAGCTTCTCTATGAGTTCATCTTCGATCTTCTTGCGTTCGAGTCCAGCGAGTCGCTGGAGCTGCATCTCGAGGATCGCAGTGGCTTGTTTTTCGGATAAGGAAAATCCAGACATTAATGCTGCATGAGCATCTTCCCGAGTCTTGGATTCCCTGATCGTACGGATCACCGCGTCGATATTGTCGAGTGCGATCTTGAGTCCCTCGAGAATATGAGCACGAGCCTCTGCTTGAGCGAGCTCATACTGGGTACGACGAGTGATGACCTCACGACGATGTTCGATGAATGCGATGAGCATCTCTCGAAGATTGAAGAGTCTCGGCTGCATCCCACGATCCGTGAGAGCAATCATATTGTACGAGAAACTCGTCTGCAGTGGAGTGAGCTTGTAGAGTTGATTGATGATCTTTTTCGGGAAAGAGTCTCGCTTGAGATCGAGTACCACTCGTACCCCTTCACTACTAGATTCATCTCGGATATCAGAGACACCGACGATGATTTTTTCTACGATGAGTCCTGCGATCTTTTCTACGAAGTCTTTTTTGTTCAGTTGGTACGGTACCTCACTGATCACGATCATATCACGACCTCCCTTGCCTTCTTCGATCCCGACACGACCCCGCATCACGACCGATCCACGACCGCGAGTATAGGCGTCGAGGAG
>JAYWCE010000058.1:0-15041 GCA_043780775.1 Candidatus Altimarinota bacterium
GCCATGTTATGAGTGAGTGGATCTGATCGTCGGATGAATTCCTGGGTGTAGTGTAACGGGTAGTGTCACCCCACCACTCTACCAGTATCGTCACAATCCAGCAGGTGCAGGGAGTGTGACGGGTGGGGACTTCATTGGATCTGCCTTCCCGAGTCAGTATATCGGATCATATGTCTATGGTGACTATGTCCTGAATACTATGACACTAGTAACACTCGATGCCAACAATAATATAACCGCTCAAGAAGATCTCATCACTAATCCTGGTGGGCCAGTAGATATCAAAACAGCTCCAGATGGGAGTCTCTACTATATAGCGATCTACACTGGTGAGGTCAAACGAATTATATATACTCTATGAAATAGGAAGCCTCTAGCAGTCCTCACCACTGATACATCTGGGTGATCTCTTCCTCTCACCGTCCTCTTCTCCGCGTCAGGGTCGAGTGATCCAGATGGAGATACACTCTCGTATAGTTGGAATTTTGGTGATGGGAATAGTGCCACGGGAACTCTTGTGACCCATACCTATCTCACTGACGGGACCTATGATGCTGTACTCACTGCTCGAGATGGTAGTGGTGGCGTCGATACGAGGAGTACGAGGATATTCGCTGGCAATCAGAGGCCCTCAGTATCCATACTAGCACCGAGCAATGGCTCTACCTATCACTCATGAGATACCATCCATCTCTCATGAACTGGATCAGATCCAGAGACGGGTATGATCTCGGGATCTGGATTCGCTTGGCAGATCCTCCTCCATCACAATACACATATACACTATTTCCAACAGTCAACAGGCTCTGAGATGTCCTTCGTGGCTCCAGATCATAGTGCAACGGATGTCTATGTAGAGATCATCTTGACGGTCACTGATCCGAGTGGATTCGCGTCAGCATCTTCGGTGAATATGTATCTCAACAACTGACAGGCGACGACGGGGAATCTCATCAAAAATCCAGGAATGGAAGAGAATACAGTGCTACCAGACGCCCCAGATAATTGGATAAGATGATGGTTCGGCGACCATGAGCAGGTATGGACATATCCTGTACTTGGAGATGCGAGTCAGAAGGCTGCAAAAGTGGAGATCACTCGGTATGTAAATGGAGATGCAAAATGGGCATTTGACCCTGTAGTTGTAGTAGAAAATACGCCATATATCTTCTCAGATAGTTACCAGTCAAATATCGTATCAACTGTTACCGTCAATATCGGATTTGCTAATGGGACACACTCATTCTATACTCTTGGTACTCTTGCCGCTTCTCCTGTTTGGCAGAGTTTTACTAGGACATTCACGACTCCAGCCTGAGCAAGAACAGTCTCAGTATATCACAGTATATCAGGCACCTGATGGATCACTACCGATAACTATATATGGGTGAGAGGCAATTCCCTATCTGCTCCTCCGCTCGCCCGTGATGATATCGTCACATGAGTGACTGATACTACTCTCACGATACCAGATATACTAGCGAATGATCAGGCATTTGGTTCCGGGAACTCACTCTATAGTTCGACGATCGATCTCAATATACTGATCAGTGAGCCCCAGACAACACTGATCATACCAGAAGGGACAGTGACAGTGAGCCCATCGAGTGGTATTGTGATATTCAGTCCTGTGGCAGGATTTAACGGCAGAGTTACGATCCCATATTCTGTCGAGGACTCTCTCGGACAACGGGCCCAAGCATCGATCATCATCACGATCTCCGCTCCCGTAGGAGATCCTACTCCTCAGACCTTGTTTTTCGGTGGATTTGAGGACCAGACTTTCAGTGCATGGGAGAGCAATAGAGGATCCAATTTTATCATGAGTGAGGGAACCTGTCGTCTCGGACCAGATACCAATCTGCATGCTATGAAGATCGTAGGAACTGACCCAACAGGCGATCAGGTACTCAGGAAATCTATACCCACAAAAGGATACAAAGATATACGTCTCTCACTCTGTTACAAGTGGGATAGTATCGAAGCCTGAGAGAGTGTCATCATCGAATACACAACTGATGGTACTACCTGGAAAGCTATCAAAACTATAGATAACTCGTTGGCTATCCATATGTTCTATGCGGCAGATGACACTGAGATCGCAACCAGCAATGGTATCTGAGCGATACCGACCCCTATACCAACTACACCAGAGACTCTTGCCTCTCACTATATCTCACTCCCAGCGGATGCTACGGATGCTCCATTGTTTGCTCTGCGTATCCGAGAGAACCTCGGTGATAGCAATGACTTCGTCTGGATCGATGATATCAGGATCGTCGGTACTCAGATAGTGATATGATCATGAAGTGGCACTGGTACTACTGGAACTGGAACTACAGGAACTGGAACTACAGGAACTGGAACTACAGGAACTGGAACTACGGGCACTGGTACGACTGGAACTGGAACTACAGGAACAGGAACTACGGGCACTGGTACGACTGGAACTGGTACGACTGGAACTGGAACTACAGGAACTGGCACTACGGGAACTGGCACTACGGGCACTGATACTACAGGAGCAAATAGTCCTGACTTAGGTAACTGAAGATGAGTACCCTACGAGTGAAGTATTGATGGCAGATCCTCTTCTTTTGCATCTTCTACAACTCCTACGAGTACTGCACTCATCACGATCCCTATTGTGACAAACTCAGGTGTTGTGATCGTTGCTCTTGATCTCATAGGCAATATATATCGCAATGCGATCGAGACACTGATCCGAGTCGGAGTGATGAATAATGGAGTCAAAACAGAACCAAATAGGGCGATCACTCGTGCGGAGTTCATCAAATTGCTATCGATCGCTCATGGATACAAGGGCCATGTAACAGTATGAAAAAAATTCAAAGATGTTCCAAAAACAAACTCCCTCATCAACTATATCAACTATGGTGTGAATATGGGCTGGATCAATACAAAAAATACCAGATTCCGTCCCAATGATACGATCTCACAGGGTGAGATCGACAAGCTGATAGCCGTGATCAAAAAAACCGCTACGGGTGATATGATAGCTGCAGTATCTGATGGTGTCACGCGTGGCAAGGCAGCGAATGATATTGTTACTGCGTTCTATACTCCATAATAAAAAAACTCCTCCCGAAAAATATTCAGGAGGAGTTGAGTATATTTGTACTATCTATCGAAGAGTCCGACCTTGAATCCTTTTGATTGAGCCTGTTTGAGGAATGTGGCAAATACGCTCTCATGAGCAGAGAGTACCCCATCATTCGCATTTTCTATATATGACCAGTCAATCCCCTCTCACATAGAGAACTTGTCCTGAGCAAAGATATGGACCATCATCGTGTATCCTTTTGACTGGAGTACTGTCGCCTGATTGATGATACCATTGTATGTTGCAGTTCGTTCTGATGGACTCACATTTACTGTGTTCGTTGGATACTGTTTCTTCATCGTTCCTGTATTGAACCAGATATTCTTGGTTCCTAGGATATTAGCTGCTTCTTCTGTGATGCTCGTAGGGAGGAACACAGTTGGATCGTAGACCTTGACGCTCGCATCATTGCTCGCCCAAGGGAATCCCTGGAGACCGAATGTCTGGATATATCCTGGCTTGATACCTCGGATATATGGAGCAAAACTCCGAGCGACACCCTGTCCCCAACTCTTATCTACATCGTATGACTTCGCATCGAGGAGGAGTCCGCCCTTCACATTTGGATATGATTTTTTGATACTATCGAAAAATATATTCACCATAGTTGGGAGATTCTCTGGGACGAAGTTCGCTCGATTGAACGCTGGAGTATTGATCTCAGGATATGGAACCATGAGTCCGAGTTTGTCTTCTGTTACGTTTCGATCATTTTTGATCATCGAGAAGAGACGTTCCATATTCGCACTGTAGTCGCCATTTCTGAGCCTGCCCAGATCGAGCTGAGCTCCATCGTCACCCATTGGTTCAAATATGAATATAGGAGTGATACCATACTTAGCATACTCGTTCATGATATTTGCCATATAGAATGAGGTTCCTTCTATCGCTGCTTGCGACTGTGGCATATTCATGAATATCATCAGGTTATCCGCAACGAATCCTCACATCACCCTCTGGTATTCGGCGAGTTTCGCAAGATTGGGATCTTGTGGATTCGATATATTTATCGGTGTTGTTCCTGTAGGAGCAACGACTGGGGCCGGGGCAGTTGGAACAACTGGGGCTGGGGCAATTGGAGCAACGACTGGGGCTGGGGCAATTGGAGCAACTGGGGCCGGGGCAGTTGGAGCAACTGGGGCCGGGGCAGTTGGAGCAACAGGAATGGTCGGAGTCACAACTGGAGTTGGTGTAGTGACAGGAACAATCGTGGTCACAACTGGAGTTGGTGTAGTCGATACGCTTGGAGTAGCCACTGGCGTAGCCGATGCAGTCGAACTACTGGAGCCTCCACCACCTGAAACTACTGGAGCAGGGCTGAGTACAGGAATTGTAGTACTAGTACTCGTTGTGGTTATAGTAGTTGATTTTGCCTTTCGTAATATATTCATAGCTTCGATTCTTTTTCTTCGATCTGAGAACACTGTTGCATTGACTGGGGTGAGTGGTGTTACTGTAGTAGCATTGAGTCTACGCATCGCTTGTACGAATGAGAGAGATTGCTTATTGGTTTTTGCTGATTGTACCATTGCATTGGCGAGTGTTACCTTTTGCCTGTGACTCAGTTTGGTTGTAGGACTAGCCGTACTACTGACTGATATGGATCCAGGGCGGAGAGTCGGAGACGATGTCTTCTCGGTGAGAGCAAGTGCTGTACTGCTTCAGAGAAGTGTATTCGTCGCTACGAAACCGAGTACGAGGGATGCGAGGAGCCGCTGAGGCATTTTTTTATGTATTTTGAGGAATGATGGGAACTGCATAATTTATGAAAATTATAGACTAAACTGTATATTTATTTTTAATATATACATTGGGCACTATATCACATATATTTATTTAAGTCAACAATCTTACCTTGAATTCTAACTCAAGACAAGTTAATGAAATATATGGCTATCCCTGTGTACCAATACCGATAAAGAAATAAAAATCATCCAGAATAATATATGGAAAAGTTATGGATTTATACCATCATAACATTTTTATGAATATAATTTGTACTAGTCAATACCGTTTTCTTGCTGATTTCTCGAGAAAGTCTACAATACTACTGTATCTTTTACTCTTTATTATTACGAATATGGAATTTTTCTCTCTCATGTTCACTCCATTCTCACACCCAGCCATCCTTGTAGGAGGAACGGCTGTATTTTTCATCCTTGGATGGCTCTGGTACAACCCGATCACACCGATCGGTAAGATCTGGATCTCGTATTTCCCCATGCCAACAACGATGCCAGCAATGCATCAATTTGCCGTGATGGTTGTTATCCAGCTCCTGATGGGATTCATCGTGACTCATACTGTTATGGCTTTTTGGTTGTTTGCAACAGTAAATGGACTCTCAGCAGGTCTTGCAACACTCTTTATCGTGAAGATGTATATGGGATTCGTATTTATCAAAGACATCGGACACTGGTATTTCGAACAAAAACCATTCCCACTCGTCCTTATCAGTGTCGGATACTATCTCGTCGGGATCCTCGGAGTCTGTGCTCTCCTCTCATATTTCCTCTAAAAATTTGCAAAAAAAGAGTTTCGCAGTAAAAACGGAGTATATATTTACTCCGTTTTTTTATGGATATACTCCAAAACAATTATCCTATAGAATATATCGAATGAAAAGTGCACTTTTTCGGTCGGGATTTTATCGTGACACCCGATGTCCTGATCCCGAGACTCGAAACAGAGTGCCTCGTTCGTCGTGCTCGTCAGTTGCTCCAGCCAAAAACTATCGTAGTCGATATCGGCTGTGGCTCTGGAATAATCGGGACGAGTGTAGCAGATCTCGCAGATGAGGTGATATTTCTCGATATCTCTCCTGAGGCACTCACTATAACAGAGAAGAACTTCCGATTACATTTTCCAGAGAAAAAAGCCCAGTTCATCGTATCCGATTTGCTTTGAGTGTTTTTGGATTTTTCTATCATCTTATCCTCCTATCCTGCCAATCTATTATTCCTCAGCAACCTCCCGTATATTCGGGCGAACGATTGGGAACATATGAGTGCAGATACAGTATATGAACCGAAGTTAGCACTGTTTGGCTGAGAAAAAACTGGATTCGAGATGTACGAACGACTTTTTTTGCAGATTTCTGAGTTGCAACTTGCTCACTTCCAGCTTCTCTGTGAATTCGGTTTCGACCAACGAGAGACTGCAGAAATAGTTCTGAATTGATACCCATGGCAGTATAGTTTTTTTGCTGATTATGCTAGGATAGAGCGGTTCGGGGAGATTACTATCTCGGTGGAGTAAGAGCTTTTATAGTCTTTCAGATATTTGCGATAACTTGTTTGAGTTCAGGAGAATATTGTACTTCTCATCATACAGGAATACTTATTCCTTTTTGTTCAAAGTGAGCCCGAACTGGTACTCATGAAGCATCCATATGAAGGTGTCCGCAGATGACATACGTAATATGAAATGATGTTCTATATGTTTCTCTTGCGAAATTTTCGTATTCTCAATATTGAAGAAATACTTCCAATTCTTTTCCGAATGTTTGAATTCAATTATTCATATTCTATACAGTCTAAAAAATAAAAAACCTCCGTTTGATGGGAGGAATTGAGGGATAGTGTAGTGTTCACTTATGCTCAAATACCTCCCAAAGTGGGAAGGAGTACGAGCACGAGGAGTGAAGAACGAATTACTTTCATATTACAACTCTATGGAATTCGCGAATTTTGTCAAAAAATTTGCATTTTACAAACTATCAATATAGTGTGTATATGAAAATACATAAAGCTATAGTGGATTTGAAAGAATCTGGAAAAGATATCCTGTCGACCATACAAGACAATCTCAATGGTAATACTGCAACAGTTGCAGTGATCGCTCTTGTAGAATGATCAGTGCTGGGGATCATTGGATATTGAATACTTCAGTTGGTACGACAATAATTCCTTGCAAAAATGATCCTTTTCCATACTATCGCTTCATGCATATACTGAAGCGATTTTTTGTCACTCTTGCAAAAGTCATTACCATATTTTTCACCATACTGTCACTCGGACTGCTTGTGCTCTCTTTTGCGAAACCTGAGTGGATCAAGTCAGGAATCGAGTGGATCTGACAACTCATCCAGACTCTCGGGAACTGGAACTATCTGATCGCCTTCTCCAGTGCGTGCATCGAGTCACTTCCGATAATCGGAACTGCTGTACCTGGGATGAATGTGATGATACTAGTAGGCGGATTCTGGGGCAAATCGCATATGATCCTCACGATCATCCTCGCCGCCCTCGGAGCAATGCTCGGGAACTATCTCGGCTACTGGACTGGCAAATGGTACGGGCATGAGATCATAGAGAAATACGGCGACTATGTCGGTCTGGGAAAAACTGAACAAAAAATCCTCGAAGAACAGATTACAAAAAACTGATTGTGGTATATCGTCCTCGGTAAATTCCACAACTTCACCCGATCATTCGTACCCTTCATCGCAGGAGCGAGTGGTATGCGAGAGGAGAGTTTCTGGATATACAATACGGTCGGATCTATCATCTGGGCTATATCGATCAATCTCCTCGGTATTTTTTTCATAGATCAATATGAGACGGTCCTCGACAATCTCGGTACGATCATGCTCGTGGTGCTTGGTGGTGTTTTTGCTTATTTCTGGATATTCAAACGAGAAACCCTGAAGCAATATATCAGAGATAAACAACGAGAAGTAGAAGAGAAAATGGTGAAAAATAAATAACCCTACCTATGTCCCCTCTCATACAATTCCTTATCATATTCGTCATTTCACTCATCGTATCTCCACTGATACTTCATGGGGTTTCTTTGCTATTGACTCGGTTCTCCCTCCTCGATCGTCCACATCTCTACAAGAGTGAAAAGGGTCGCTCCCCAGCACCATACGGAGCGGGTATTGCTATCATCATTAGTCTCATCGCTATGACTCCGCTCGTATTTCTTTTTGCGGGATTCTCGAGCCTCCTCGAACATCGTCTCATCATCATCCTCGTCATCGGTGTCATCATCTCGATCGTATCATTCATCGATGATCTCGATACCATCGGTCGGAGTAGGGTAAAAATCCCACCAATAGCGAGACTCCTCATGCAGATCGGAGTCGGTGCTCTCGTCGGTCTCACGAGTATCAAGATCTCCTATATGAGTCATATTCTCGGTGGGATCGTTCCTCTTGACGAGTGGTTTTGGAGTTTTTCTATTGGGACTTTTGTTATGACGATCTACTGGATTCCTGTTCTTGTGACAATACTGTGGTATGTGGTCGTGTTCAATGCTGTGAACTTCTCTGACGGAGTTCCTGGACTCACAGGTGGGTTCGCTCTGATCAGCTTCATCATCCTTGCATCCCTCGCGGTGAAACTCTATCTCACAGATACTACTATCCCAAGTCAGGAGAATAGTAGATTCTTGCTCTCGATCCTCGCCATCATCATCCCGATCACCTGGGCACTCACACGAGCCGATATCTCGAGAAAGTTGATAATGGGTGACTCAGGTACTATCATGCTCGCATTCCTCATCGCAACACTCGCGATCATAGCTGGTGGCAAGATTGCTACAGCTATCTCTGTCCTCGGACTCTATCTGATCGACTTTGTCTATGTGATCACGGCTCGTATTCTCAAGGGACAGAATCCTATGAAGTGAGATCAGACTCACCATCTCCACTATCGGCTGATGGAGCTCGGGCTCACACAATCCCAGATCAGATGGATCGTCTACTCACTCTCAACTATATTCGGGATTGCTGCTATATTCCTCCCGACTCTTGGCAAGATCATCCTCTTCGTAGTCATCGCTCTCATCACTATATTCCTCACAGAGATCCTCGAAAAAGTGAAACGAAAATAAATCCACCGTTTGGTGGATTTATTTTCGTTTTGCATTGTATCGCTCTGATACTACATCCCAGTTCATGAGTAACCAAAAGTTCTCGAGATATTTGGCTCTCGCATTGCGATAGTCGATATAGTAGGCATGTTCCCACACATCACAAGTGAGGAGTGGAGTGAGTGTCTTGTCAGTGAGTGGAGTTGCTGCGTTCGAAGTCGAGATGATATCGAGTGATCCATCAGGATTCGCCACGAGCCATGCCCATCCAGAACCGAATGTTGCGAGTGCTACCTTATTGAACTCAGTAGCAAATGTCATAGCATCACCCCACTTCGCACAGATCGCATCATAGAGTGGGTTGGTCCCCGCTGGCGGAGGTGTCATCGGTGCTACAGGTGCAAGCGAGTCAAAGTAGAATGTATGATTCCATACTTGAGCTGCATTGTTGAATAGACCACCCGTAGAACTACGGATGACCTCTTCGAGACTCATATTCTCGAACTCTGTACCAGTAACGAGCTTGTTGAGGTTGTCGACATAGGCCTGATGGTGTTTGCCAGAGTGGAACTCAAGTGTCTCCTGGGAGATATATGGAGCGAGAGCATCGA
Source organism: Candidatus Altimarinota bacterium (assembly GCA_043780775.1). Taxonomy (GTDB): domain Bacteria; phylum Patescibacteriota; class Gracilibacteria; order BD1-5; family UBA2023; genus JABFSX01. Next base: position 9,553 of record JAYWCE010000058.1, read on the forward strand.
GAGCGTATGGGAGAGGCGGGCGAGTGAACATAGATGATAGATTAATGATGGATTCTATTATATGGATATTAGATAAAACCCCAAACAGAATTTTCTCAAAAATAAATTTGACAAATATATACCTAAATCCTATGATAGGGAAATCGTCAGGAAGAGTTCAGAGCCATCACGGTCTCTGCTTAATTTGATGATATCATTCCCTAGGAGGGGACAAATGGAAGTAGAACAGTTTATGCCAAAAGAATCGACTCGTCGCCCAGGCAAGTCGAGAAATGATCGTTTTTTCTCGGTGCGAAAAGCCGAACCAAGAAAGCCTATCAGTGGCTATACCTCACCAATGATGCGTTTGCAAGGACCATTAGGTGAATGCAAGCAAACGGTTCGTGTGATCATGCACTTTGGTGTTGTTCATGCAAGTGGACAACACCCAGGTAAAGAACGGGAAATTCCGTTTCGTGCCATAAGCATTGCCTAATTTTTCTCTCCTCCACCATTTCCTAATCCCTACATTTTGTAGGTGAACAGGAGTATATCAAGGAATGGTAAAAAAGTCCCGACTTAGGTCGGGCTTTTTCTTTGAAAAAAAATTTGTATTTTACAAAAAAATATCTATATTCCTGCTCTACTATTTTTTCAGTTAATCAAATTTCCTTCAATATGAGTATCAATGCAGCACCTATAATCTCTACGACTCCTCTTTCTTATTCGAATAAACCCTATCAAGAACCTGCACTTCATGAGATTCCTGATGGAACTAGTGAAACAACTGAATGATTACGAAATAGACTCCGAGCAGCAAATCGAAGAATATTATTTCCAGCTGGACAAGACTAGTTAGTGATACCACTTCGGTGGAATTTTTTTGCTTTTTCGGATTTTTTGCTATAATCCGTCCTATGACCATCCTCGATGGGCGACTCGTCGCCTCCACCATCCTCGAACATATCCGTGATGAGATCACGCACTCGACGACCCATGAGAGACCGATGCTCGCTGTCGTCCTCGTCGGTGACAATCCTGCATCACTCTCTTATATCCGGATGAAGGAGAAACGAGCCAGAGAAGTGGGGATGGGGTTCTGACTCTACAGGTACGACACCAATATCACTCAGTCTGAGCTCGAGAACGCTGTACGAGAATTATCCGAGAATGAGAAGATACACGGTATCATTGTCCAGTCTCCCTTCCCGGCTCATATCGATCCATATCCCGTGATCGACTGCATCGACGCCCGCAAGGATGTCGATGGATTCACGCGGGCTCAGATCGGGAATATGTTCCTCGGGCATGATGGTCTCCATAGTTGTACACCTCGTGGCATCATGACGATACTCTCCTACTACCAGATCGATGTACGATGAATGAATGTAGCAGTGATCGGCAGATCCAATATCGTAGGCAAGCCGATGGCGCTCATGCTCATCAACGCTGGAGCCACGGTCACCAGTTGCAACAGTGCTACGCAAAACCTAAAAGAAATCACGAGAAAAGCAGATATCATCATCGTAGCAGCTGGATCGCCTGGACTATTGACGCGAAAAATGGTAACAGAGAAATCGATTGTTATCGATGTGGGTTCGACTTTTGTAGATGGCGTAGGGCGAGGTGATGCAGATTTCGATCACTTGCATGACTATGTACGAGCCATCACTCCAGTTCCAGGTGGAGTCGGTCCTATGACGGTAGCCACTCTCATCGAGAATACATGGAAAGCATTTTTGGCTCAATCGAATAACTAACTTTCCCTGTTTATTACATATTCTTTGACTTCAGAGAGTTTCTGATTTCCTATATTCTCGACAATAGTATCCATCTGGATTCCTATTTCTTCGAGGATTTTTTTAGTCTGGATAATACCTACGAGTGATACAAGTCACTTTTTTTGGAGTTGATCTTTGCCGACTGATTTTCCGAGAGTGATACGATTTCACTCATGATCGAGGATATCATCACGAATCTGAAATGCTCGACCCAATAATATACCAAACCGTTGAAATTGCTCTAGTTGTATAGGATTGGCTCATGCAAGCATACCTCCGATCATGAGACAAGAAGCAATAAATCCACCCGTTTTCTTATCATGAATCCAAATGATATCATCTAAACTAAGTCTAGACTGATCTGAGAGAGTATCTCACACTTGTCCCAAAACCACTCACAGATCTCGGGTACTCCGAGCCAGCTGCGAGACTGCCTGAATATTTCCGAGAGTAGCAAGTTGGTCGAAGGCCATCGTCTGGAGTGCATCACCCACGAGTACTGCCATAGTCTCACCATACTCTTTCCAGACGGTAGGTTTGCCACGACGCAAGATATCGTTATCCATGCATGGTAGATCATCATGGACAAGTGTATAGCAATGCATGAGCTCGATCCCAATGAGTCCATCTATTAGGATATCGGGACAAGCTTGTCATATCGACTCCTCATAGGCGAGTATAGCGAGTATCGGACGGAGTCGCTTGCCACCTCACTCTACCGCATGTCGGAGGGCCGAGACGAACTCCGCCTCGACTCATGAGAGAGAGACTGGATACCGATTTGCAAAAAATCGAGATAGAGCATCGTTGACTCGATTTTGGTATACAGGAAGCCAAGAAAGTGATATCATAGACTGTATATTATTTTCCATAGTTTCTTTTTGTCTGAGCCAAAAAATCGAGTGCCGCATCAAAATCCACACGACCGAAATCTGGCCAGAGCGTCGGGGTAAAATAATACTCCGAGTACGCACTATGATAGAGGTAAAATCCCGAGTGACGAATGGCTCCACCCGTACGGATGATGAGGTCTGGAGCTGGATATCGACCCGTATCGAGATATGTGAGGAATGTTGCCTCATCGAGAGTACTCGGATCGACTCACTCAGCTATCGCTCGTTTGACTCATCTGATGATCTCATCTTGTCCACTATAGGCGATCGCAAATATAGCGGTCATCTTTTCTCATCATTTGGTTTTTTCTATGGCATCGAGGAGGAGGCTGCGGATATCAGGGGGCATGAGCCAGAGATCACCAACTACATCAAAGCAAATAGAATTTTCTATGAGTTTTTCTATGAGTTTTGGGATTTTATCACGGAAGAGTTGGAATATTCCCGAAATCTCGAGCTCTGAGCGTTCGAGAATATTCTCCTTCGAGAGAGCCCAGAAACTGGCATATTCTATATTTGCATCGAGACAGAGTAAGAGGATATTTTCGATATTATCGCCTCATTTTTCGTGTCAGAATGAGACCAAGTTCGAGAAGCGAGTCGCCCAGCGTCTATTCCCATCCATGATGAAGGCGATATGTCGCATAGGTTGTATACAAAAAGATACCGAGAGTATAACAACACCGGAGCGAAAAGCAATGCAAAAAATCGAGATTTGCTTTTTATTGGAAGGTGGATAGAATATGTGTCGTCGAATTATGTTTCCTCTCCGCGTCCCATAGACTGCAAGAGCGTTATCAGAAGCGGCGTTTATTTTCTCTCTTTTCTTTCTATGAGTACAGCAGGTACAAAACGATTATTCGTTGGAAACGTTCCATTCCGCATCGATGCACAGGATCTCCGTGCATTATTCGAAGAAGTTGCTCCAGTAGCAGACTTTTTCTGGCCAACTGACCGCGAAACAGGTCGTAAAAAAGGTTTTTGTTTTGTTGACGTTGACGAGGCTGATATGGCTGCAGTCATCGAGGCAATGAACGGTAAGGAGGTTGAGGGACGACAGCTCGCTGTCAACGAGGCTCAGCCTCGTGAGGAGCGTCCAGCTCGCCAATACTAATCTTACAGTATACAAAAATCCCTCCCGAATATTCGGGAGGGATTTTTTATTGCTTTTTATTAGTTTTCCTATACCTTGTGTTCGCTCTCCATTCGTGGTGGGGAGTGGTGGGCTTTTATATCCCCACCAGCTAATCTTTCATTTTATGAAAGTATCTGTCATATTCTCCGTATGGAGAGTACGACTCTCGTTCGAGATCACTCTCGGAAAATAGTCGTGAAAAAGACCCTCTTAGAAAGGGTCTTTTTCTTTGGTAGAGCAATGATGCTTTTATTACCAGCTAACCATATCTGTCATATGATGGATAGATTATATCAGATTTTTTTTTTATGCAAAACTTTTTCTATACTTTTCTCCAGCATCCATCGATATGGTCATCCACCATCCCTGTTGCCTGCATATAGGCGTATATGATCGTCGAGCCGACGAACGACATTCCTCGTTTTTTGAGATCTTTTGAGATAGTTCGTGATATATCTGACTCTGTCGGAAAATCATAGATAGTAGATCCATGATTGATGATCGGGAGGATTCCGTTGTTTCCGCCACCCGCGAGCATCGAAGCAATCCAGTCGCTACTAGGAATTCCTTTTTGTTTTTCTGGATCGCTTCATACCTCGCGATGACAGAATCCAGAACTCCAAAAATATGCATCCAAACTCCCAAATTCTTTTTGGATTTGAAGTGCTGCGATCGCATTTTTCCTCACTGAGTAGACCTTCAGTCGGTTGCGGATGATGCCTGGATCGAGGAGGATATTTTCGAGTTCTGTATCAGTCATTGTGGATATTTTTTCGATATCCCAATCATGGAAATGGTGTCGATACTGTTCCCTCTTGCGGAGCACTGTAATCCAGGAGAGTCCTGCCTGAGCTCACTCTAGAATCAAGAATTCAAATAATACACAATCCGCATGCACCGGTATTCACCACTCGTGGTCGTGGTAGTTGATGTAGAGTTGATCGGTGGTGCCACACCATGGGCAGCGGGTTATTATTGTATTTATCATAAAATGAGATGATTTATAAATCTAACAACCTCATCATTATTTCAGGCGATACTAATTATTCTTCTCTGAATTCTTTTATTCAATACATCATTTTTATAATAATCACGACAGTATTTGAATAGTGCTAGAAACTTTGGATTTACACTATTACTGTGCATCATAAATCATGATAATCTAACAAAATCTTGTGTAAATCAATATTTAAGATTCATTACATTTTCAATATAAAAAGCCAGCTCCAATATATTTGCATCTTGTGGATTTGGAATAAATAGACTAGTACCTACATCATTACTATTAAAATATAGTAATTTAGCTTCACTATAATTAACCTGAGCTGGAAGTAATAATAAAATATCAGGGTAAGTCTCAGAAATCTTCTCATACATTGATTTAATATCATGTCATCAGATTTTTTTTCCACTAACATATCGAAAATCGATATCAAGATTCAAAGCCATAGTTTTTACCGAAAGTTCTAATGCATGGGCATGCAAAAATGGTATAGATCCACTTATTACAGATTCTGTAGTTATTGGTTGTCATTTTATAAGCAATAAGTCACAAAAAAAATCATCGGCCAATTCTGCATAACTCTCAATTATTTGCTCCAATGGAATTGTTGGCATATTAATTAAATTACCAAATCTTCGGCTTTTTGCTCTCCACAATTCCTCGCATCGCTGCTTCGATCACATTCCCTACCATGAGTA
>JAYWCE010000059.1:0-5703 GCA_043780775.1 Candidatus Altimarinota bacterium
CCTATGAAGAAGAGATGATAGGGCTCCAGATCGAGCTCGTCAAGCTCCAGAGATATATCCAAGAATCTGGCAAAAAAGTCCTCATCATATTCGAAGGACGAGATGCAGCAGGGAAGTGAGGCAATATCAAGAGATTCACAGAATCACTCAATCCGAGGTATTCCAAAGTAGTAGCCCTCATGAAGCCATCAGATATCGAACGAGGTCAGTGGTATTTCCAGCGGTATATCTCGCACCTTCCGAATGCTGGGGAGATGATATTCTTTGATCGATCATGGTACAATCGAGCAGGAGTCGAGCCGGTTATGGGATTCGTCGGGAAGCGTGACTATGAGAAGTTCATAGATGATGTGGTAGTCCTCGAGAAGATGCTCACGAGAGCGGGTACCAAGATTATCAAGTTCTACTTCTCAGTGTCAAAAGAAGAACAAGCAGCTCGGTTCCATGAACGACGCACCAACCCTCTCAAGCAGTACAAGCTCTCTCCCATCGATCAGTTCTCACAGAAGCTCTGGGATCGCTATACACTCGCTGAATATCTCAATTTCTCACAGACGCACACGGAACATGCACCATGGACGATTGTGAAGAGTGATAACAAAGAGATGTCTCGTATCAACGCGATCAAGTATCTCCTCGGGCAGTTCGACTATCCAGACAAATGTGATGCCAAATACCTGAAAATCGATGATGATATCGTATTCTCAGGACGAGAAAAAGTAAAAATGCTCGCCAAAGAAATAGATGAATCAAAGAGTTTGTTTGAATAGTATTGTCATTTCGAGCGAGTCCACCTGTTTCTGTAGTGGACGACGAGAAATCTTCCATATATTTTTCTGAAATAAATATCTGAAAGTTATGTCAGACCAAATGTATGTCTACATTCTCACAAACCAGTCCTATAATACTTTCTATACTGGAGTAACCAACAATCTCGAAAGAAGAATACTCGAACATAGGCAAAAACTCGATCCGAATAGCTTTTCTGCTCGATATAATTGCACCAAACTTGTCTATTATGAATCTTGATCTAGTCCTGAATGAGCAATCACACGAGAGAAACAGATAAAAAACTATAGAAGAGAAAAGAAAATAGCACTTATCGAAAAAGAAAATCCATACTTCAAAGACCTCTCTGAAAACTGGTATCATTAGCGGAATATTTCTCGTCGTCCACAGATACAGGACTCGCTCGAAATGACAAGTCTAGAGTCTAGATGAAATATCTCTTCCTGCCACATATCCACTCGCCCAACATATCTGCAGAGAGAATCCTCCTGTATATCCATCTACATTGAGAACCTCTCCTGCGAAGTAGAGGTTTTTGCTGATTCTAGACTCCATACTCTCTGGATCGATCTCATCTGTATTGACTCCCCCTGCAGTCACGAACTCATCTCCAGGTCTACGATCAGTGAGGGTGAGTGGGATGCCATCTCCGAGGAGTCGGGCGATCTTTTCTCTATCGATTCGAGCAATGGAGACTGGGTATATATTCTCGATATGAGAATAGTATTCTCGAACAAATCCCTCAGCAAATCTACGTGGCAATTTTTCAGTAAGAATATTTATGATGAGTTTTTTGGGATGACTTGCGAATTGTTGTTTGAGAAATATTTCCCACTCGAGCACTCCCATATCAGCTAGAGGAGAGATATTTATAGTTTTTGTATGGTTTTTTTGGATTGTCTCCCAAGCCAATAAGGAGGATACCATAAACGCAAGGGGTCCTGAGATACCGAAATGTGTCAATAGAAGTGGTCCAGTAAGATCTCAAATTCTAGCTTCGGGTAATGCCATTCCAGAGAGCTCATGAGTCCAATTCTCCAATGTGAGAAAACTAGAAAGAGAGGGCCCTAGCTGCGTGACAGTATGTCCGAGTGATCGTGCAAATGCGTATCCATCACCAGTAGAGCCAGTATGACTATATGCATTGCCACCTGTGGTTACGATGACAATATCAGATTCATAGATTCATTTTGCTGTCGTGATCTGGTATTTTTGTTTTTCTGTTTCTTTTCATGTCTGTTGTTCCTGTCATCCCTGTGAAGACAGGAATCCAGATTCTATACTTTCTGATTGTACTAGATCCCGAGTCAAGCCTGGGATGAGAGAAACACCAGAGATAGGTTCATTGCTCGTAATGACTGAAACATCAGAAACTCATTCTCCATAATGAAGAGTCACCTTGTCGCGATATTTCGCGAATATCCGAGTGAATGCTTCCAGTACCTCAGTTCCATCATCAGAAACAGGGAATACCCTATTGTCGGACTCACACTTCATCGGGACACCGTGAATCTCGAACCATTCTCGACATTTTCGAGGGGAGAACTTGCCGAATGCCTTGCGTATGAAATCAGATCCGCGAGTATATTTGCTGAGGAGTATTTTTTTGTCTTCGATTCCTGTGGTCACATTGCATCTCCCACCTCCTGAGATGATTACCTTCTTACCAGGACTCATATTCTTTTCGAATATCTGGATATGAAAATCAGATCACTCCGCCTGTTCGAGTATAGTAGCTGCTCCCATGAGTCCAGCGGCTCAGGCTCCGATGATGGTGATAGTTTTCATAGATTCAAATAATTCCTCTGAGTATATAGATACTTGTCCAAAAATCGAATTTTGGTTTCAGAAAAGTATGAAGAATCGATAGAATGTCAGCAAATACACCAATTATGCATGTGCATATGTATCCTACAAAAAAGACAAATAGAGCATATGAAAAAACCTCTCAAAATAGCAGTCGGGGATCATAAATAAAGCCATGCAGAAAGTAAGTGGAATTAAGATGTATAATTATAAGGTTAAGTCATCAACTCATTCTCCATACTAGCCATAATTTGTTCTCGGAGATGAGAAGTATCCTTCTCTCCGTGGACATTCACTGCATGCCCTATAGACGCTTCTAAGAGTTCCTTTTCGCTATCGGCAGAGATTTTCACTGAGCAATTCATCACGCTCGGCATCTTCCGACAATCAATCATCTTTCGCATTTTGTCACTACCATCAGTAGATGTTTTCATATGTGAAAATATTAGGTTATAAAATCTGGTAGTTCATGACTTTTGATAGGGCTTTGAGTTTCTATTTTCTAAAGCTTTATTTATTTCCATCAAAATCATGAGCTCTCATACTAGACATTATGTCTCTCGATGATCCTTTCGCAAAGACGCTTTCAAGACAAAAGTGCTCCAGATCCCTGCCTATCTCGGAAATATTGATTTATATTCTCTTCTATATATGACGTATCCCACACTTCTCGATGTAATTCACATCAAAAATAATTCCATCATATAGATGGAATTATTTATTTTATCGAAATTGGCAGCCCCACTTGGAATCGAACCAAGATAAACGGCTTTGGAGACCGCTACACTAACCATTGTGCTATGGAGCTAGATTCTGTAGATACGGATATCTACAGAACATAGGATTAGATCGAGTAACGATAAAAGGCTACGATAGAATCTTTCCCGATGAACTCTCCAACTTTCTGATCTGGATTGACGACGAATGGCTGAGTGAGGAGAGCATTCTCTTCACGGAACTTCGTCATTTTCCCATCGATGATTTTCTCGAGGATCTCTTTTGGCTTGCTGGCATTCTTCGGATCTTGTTCCATGAGTGCGAGTTGGATTTCCTTTTCTTTTGCGACATCAGCATCAGAGATATCTGTGGGAGATACAACCTGAGGAGTAGATGCGACTACATGCATGGCTACTTGCTTCAGAGCGTCTGCATCAGTACCTGTCTTGGCGACTACTACTGATCCATTTTTGAAGTTCGAGTGGACATATGATGCGATAACCTCTCACTCGATACGAGTGAGAGCACGGATCTGCATATTCTCCCCGACCTTGAGAGTATACTCGCTTGCCTTGAGGTCTTCAGCCTTGTCGATCGCTGCCTCATCAGTTGACTCACCCTTGCGGATAGTGATGAAGTGATCGAGCATCCCCTCGAATACATCATTACGAGCAACGAAGTCCGTCTCACAAGAGACTACAGCTACATATACTGCATTTCCGTCAGCAACTATCTTGATGCGTCCTTCTGATGTTTCATTTCCAGAGCGTTTTGCAGCCTTAGCGAGACCCTTCTTACGGAGGAGGTCAATAGCTGTATCTATATTCCCATCGGCCTCGACGAGGGCTGACTTGCAGTCGGACATACCGACACCAGTTCTCTCGCGGAGTTCTTTGATCATCTGAGCTGTTACCATATTGATTGAGTATTAGAGATTAAAAATCTATTGAAATGTATCCTCTTGAGGACAAAATAAGGAGATCGAACGAATTCGACTTCTTATTCTATAAGAGATCTATTTTCCGGGAGTGAATATATTCGATATGCCGAGAGCCTGTATGAGCTTCTCACTATTGATATAGATCACATCGATGATATACTCTTTGCCTGAATACGCCTGGAAGGCGAGATATAGGGAAGTGATCATACAGATAACATTGAGGAGACCTATGATACCATAGAGAAACCACATGAAGCTCCCGATCACAGCAATGGCAATCTCAATCACATTAATAAGGAAACCCTGCTTCATATATTTGACTACGAATGGGGTCTTCACATTCATTAAAAGTGGTTTGAAAAACACAAATGATGCGAGGGCTCCTGCGAGTTTTTCCTGACTTGGTACTGTGCTAGGAGTTGGTGCCATAGAACAAAAAGGTTATAAGTAGACTAGAGAGTTGGTGCGATTACCTCTTTTTTTGCGATTGGAGTTCGTGGAGTTGCTGATTTTGGAGCAAGAGTTTCGACTCGTGCCATAGGCTTTTTATCTTCGACCTTCTTTGTTTTGATTGCTGACTTGAGTTCACCGAGCACCCATGCGATCGCCTTGATTGAGTTGACGTTGCAAGGAACAAAGTATGTTGCCTTGTCAATATCACCCGTAGAACCAAGGAGAGCGATAGATGTGATGCCGATCACGGCAGATTCCGCGAGAGCGAGATCCTCATAGTGTCCGTCTACGACGACGACGACATCAGGAGTTCGCTTCATATCCTTCACACCGATATATGCTTCTTTGAGTTTGGTGAGTTCTGTGAGTTTGACGGCTTTTTCTTTCTTTGTGAGACCCTCGAGCATACCATTCGCGAGTGATTGTTCGAGCTCGTTGTAGTAGGCAATTCGTTTTTTGATTGTTGTATAGTTCGTGAGGAGTCCTGGAACCCACTTCGTATTGACATAAAAATGCCCAGTCGAAGTCGCGATAGCCTCGACGAGATCCTTTGACTGAACCTTGGTTCCGACAAAAAGGATAGATTTCCCCTTTGATGAAAGATCCTCGAGAGCTGCCTTAACTTCTTCGAGTTTCTCAGCTGTTTTGTAGAGGTTGAACACATGGACTCCGTTCTGGATACCATATATATAATCCCGCATCTTCGGAGACCAGTATTCACGCTTGTGTCCGATGTGGACTGCGTTGTCGAGCATACTCTGTATGAGTGTAGCGGTAGCCATAATATAGAAAAAATAAAAAAATAATCCTTACCGAGATTTTTGTCAGATACGAGACCCTTCGTAGCCTTGGCGTAGGAGGGAGGAAGTATCCTTGTAAAATCAAAAATCCCAATACTTCACACATTTTCCGAGTGAAATATCGAGACTAGTATAGAGATAATATAGAAAAAGCAAGTTATTTTGTTGATATTTTCCTAGATTGGATCTTCTCATTCG
>JAYWCE010000060.1:0-5578 GCA_043780775.1 Candidatus Altimarinota bacterium
ACTTTCTTAGTTCTATCAAATAGACTTATTTTATCCCAAAGACTTTGTAGTACTTTTTCATATCTCCACCTGTGAGATACCAATATCGAGCGAAAGATAATCTACTGATATTCAATATTTCTCGAAAACTTAGCTTATCTCCTTTCATTTTTATATATTGCATAGTCTCTTCTATTCCTGCACCAAAATCTCCAGTTCTTAGGGCTTCTTTTGTGATAAATGAAATGGTATCTATGGGTCTGCCTTTTTTATTTATATTTTGTAAGTTACGAGCAAAACCATTTGTATTTTGCTTTCATTTGAGGTTTGCGAGCATATACTAGAGTAGTTATTGAGTAGTTATATAGTACGGACACCATCGGAGCAGTACTTTTTCATCATTCTATATTCTAACTTAGACACTGGTGAAGAGTGAAGTTATGGTTTGTTTAAAAATTATATATCTGATTGTTATTCTTTTTCTCACTCTCGGACTTTGTTTAGTAATGTTCAGAAAATATCTCATGTCATTTCTAATGTTCATGTTTGTTTTGTTTTTCCTATTCATCTATCCAATATTTTTTCTATAGTTTCAAATCCTCTTTTTCAAATCATACGAGTTGCTATAATCCGCATGATCATTGGATATTCCTCATTGTTTGATATGATACTCAAATCATCCTCTGTAAAGGTGAGCATAACTAAGCATACTTCTATAACTTCGCTTTGTGACGGTTGCCTATATCACATATCTTTTATCTCTTCAATTATGAAGGATAGTTGCTTTCTTGGTCTCCCTTGCCTATTGATATTCTGAGGATTGGCATCAAATCACTTTCATTGTAGATATTCTATATTTCAGGACATAAGAGTACATTTTAGGTAGTAATTAGGTAGTTATAGGGTGGGTTCTAGTCCGTACTAGGAGTATATAATTTTGATATTCTATATTTCCTTTCTTTACCATATAGGATTACTGAGTCTTTTGGTTCTACATAGCAAAAGGACCTCATAAGAAATATAATTAAGTGCTATGAGTGTATTTCTCCTTTACTTTATCATAATTTTCAATAAATTGTTTCAATACAGTTCGTGTATGTGCCGTATTTATAGCACCATCTTGATTCGCAAAAATCTCTCATTAGCTTGAGAGATTTTTTCTTCTCTATCATTTGAAAATGATCTGAATTCAGATACAATGTACGAGTTATATATGAGAATACATTCAGAAAAATCGTGAGAGTTATGAGGATTGTGAGCAGATAAGTACCCTAGTTACTAGAATAGTATTTCTATGACAGAAAAAGTAGAATGAATCCTCAAGTTGGTTTTTATTTTAGTAAAGATAAAAAATAAGTATGAACAGCAATAAAAAGGAGTTATCAGGAGAACAGCGCAAAGAACTGCTCATGGTATTAGAAGATCGTTTTGAGAAAAACATGAACCGCCATACAGGTATTGAATGGTCTAAGGTACAAGTAAAGCTGGAAGCTAACAGTGAAAAACTGTGGTCGCTCGGTGAAATGGAAAGAACTGGCGGTGAGCCAGATATTGTTAGTCATGATACAAAGACGGGCGAATACATTTTGTATGATTGTTCAGTGGAAAGTCCTAATGGCCGAAGAAGTCTTTGTTATGACCGTGAAGGACTGGAATCAAGGAAAGAACATAAACCAGAAAATAACGCTATTGATATGGCTGCTGGTATGGGTATTGAGATGTTAACGGAAGAACAATATCGAGAGCTGCAAAAACTTGGCAATTTCGATACCAAGACATCGAGCTGGATAAAAACACCTTCTGAGATGAGAAAACTCGGTGGTGCCCTCTTTGCTGATTACCGCTATGGTAATGTATTTATATATCATAATGGTGCCCAATCTTACTATGGTGGTAGGGCATTCCGTGGTTCGATAAAGGTTTAAATTTTGCAACGATTGCAGAGTTGGCTCGATACCATTACTACTCTCTACCCTACAACACTATGTGAAGATGACCGACAGTTGCCGCAACCAAAGAAAAATGAGACAAGGCAAAGGCAAAAATATACAATACCCACTCCAAGCTGATCACGATCGCCGCTGAGAAATGAGCCGATCCTAGTATCAATGGGGCACTCCACGATGCGATCTACTCTGCCAAGAGAGATGGTGTGACCTCTGACGTAATCGATAGAGCCATACGGCGGTGAGCTGGACTCGACAAAGATGCAAGCAAAGTCGAAGATGTCTACTACGAGTGATATGCTCCTGGGGGTGTTGCTATTATCGTCCGAGCTCTGACCGACAATCGCAATCGCACCGCTCCGAGTATGCGACATATATTCTCTGGATATGGTGGATCTCTCGGTGAGACGGGCTCGGTTTCGAATTTTGCATTCGATTATGGAGGCTATATCCATATCGATATTCCTACTGATATGGACGCATTCGAGATGATGATACTCGACACAGATGCCGAGGACTACCGAGTAGAGGATGGACATACCGTTATCATCACAACTCGGGAACACTATATGAATGTGAGGAAACAAATCGAAACAGCAGGATATACTATCCTCACAGCAATTCTCGGATATAGAGCCAAAAACTATACCAAGATCACCGAGATGGACAGGGCACTGCAGATCTACAAGATGCTCGAGCAGTTCGCAGCCGACGAAGATGTCGAGACCGTCTGGAATACCGCAGATATCTCTGATACTCTCTGGAAAGAGGTCACAGAGTTCGCTGAGAGCCGCAAATTCCGAACATAAAAATCTTTTGTGTTTTGTTTCATATCGTCTATAATAATCTCCAATACTAAATACAAACTATGTCTGACTCTACTACTCCAGTAACTGACCCCGTAGTTGTCGATCAGGGTACCAATCCTCCGATTCCTCCTCCGCCTCCACCACGACCAAAAACCTCCAACGAGAATCTCGTGAGCAAGTTCATGGTACATCCACTCACGACATTTGTCGAGATGACATTTGTCGATCTCCTCGAGCACTCACTCTCACTCTCGACATTCGAGAAAAAACGAGTCATCGATGCGATCCCGACACTCTCACAGTTCCAGATCGATGAGCTCGTGAAGGTGTTCGAAGATGAGCGAGTCGAGTTCCGCAAGCTGATGCCTACTGAGGGTGAGATCATCAAAGGTCTCGTAGTCAAGGCTCAGAACGAGTGGGAACAACTGAAGGATATCTATATCGAGGAGGAACGAGCAGCCGTCAAGGCAAATGAAGATCTTCAGAAGGCAGATGAAATGAGAAAGAGTCTCGGACTTTAATCGACTATTTCGATTGTTTTTTTACAGGTATTGCGTATGATCTACGCAATATTTTTTGTTCGTATTGGGTCCATTTTCTAACCATCAAAAACTGATCTTTTGTATTTTTATTATTCTATCATCCCGCTCGAGCACTCGATCGGTGTTGCTCCGCTTCTCTATAGTGGATGAGATATCGTGGCGAGCGAGATACGAGTCGGACAGATCGTAGAGATCCCCTATGGGAACAATCTGGAGAATAGTATCGTTGCAGAGGTATACACCGAGTGTCCGATAGATCAGGCGGGTGAGGTATATGCGAGGGTCAAGCCAATTAGTCAGATCGTCACAGACAAGATCCTCCTTGCACCATATCAGATCGATATGATCGTAGCGATCGCAAGTCGATATATGATCCCGATCCACCGAGTCCTCGCTATATTTCTCACGAGACCGATACTCTCTCGGCTGGAGCGGAAGAACTATGAGCAAATACAAGAGAGGGAAATAGTAGTACAAAAAAAATGACTCGGGCGGATTCATATCGTCCAAGATAGTATCGTCACACCGAATCTCGTGGACACATACATCAACTGACCGATAGTAGTCATACTCCCTGATGATTATGCGATGATGCCTTATCGAGAATACTATAGAGATCGTGATGATGTCCTCTTTGTTTCGAACGATATGACCGATACGAGACGAGCCCAGGCATGGATCGATATCACCAATGGTAGATTTCCGATTATCTATTGAACTCGACGGATTATCTACTATAATCTCTCGGCATATTCTCAGATCATCTATGTCGAGGACGCTCTCGGTCCTGATTATTGGCACTATCCGATCCGCATCGACTATAGTGACATCATCCATATATTTGCCATGGTGAATCCTACTATAGACCTCACGATACTCACCAGTGTTCCGACACTCACGACACTCACACATTTCCGACACTATCAGATCGAGAATATCCAATCACACCAGCTAAAAACCCAAGTCCCATGAAAAATAATCTAGAAACCCTCATCAGCCGTCTCATACGATATGTCTCACATCTCGATCGTATTGGTATACTCTGGTACGGGCTCATCGCCTGGATGTTTGTTATTCTCGTGACGACTTTTGGCTATACAGTACTCGATCATATCTACTTCTCACGAGCTGCTGAGAATCAGCAGAAGGCAACTATCAAAAATCCAGTATCCAGGGGGAATATCCTCTCCTCAGCCGCCTCGCTCCATGGTATCCTCGGTGTATCGACCAATCTCGGGACACTCGCAATCGACCCAACACAATCAGGATCGATGAGCAAGTTACTTCCATTCCTCTCGGATATCATCTATCGTGACTCCTGCGAGTCACACCTCATGACCGATTGCATCATCAGTATCGGCAACTATATCAGACAGGATCTCACAGATAAAAAGTGACTCACTGAATCCACGATGCGAGACCAAATCGAGGCCTATATCCAGACTCGTATCTCGACTCCGATCGAGAGTGTTCTCATGAAAGAGTCCCTCGATGAACCAACGATAGATCAGATCAATCAGATTGCTGATCCAGCATTGTTTTTTGTAGTAAATAACCTCTATGTGAATCCAACCAAGGTCACGAATCCGACAGCTCTCGCGAGTCAACTCACGAGTATTATTTGAATCCCTTCTGAGACGCTTGAGTCTCTTTTTGTAGTGAAAAAAAGGCGACACCTCGAGATCCTCCGAAAGATGAATATCATCACGCGAGATATCGTCAAAAAACGCATCGACACAGAGAAAACGGCACTCTCGACTATTGGTACCAAAGATGGGGCTCGCGAGGCATGGACCGCTGAGAATGCTGTATTCCCATTTCTCAAGATCGAGGACAATCTCGTCAG
Organism: Candidatus Altimarinota bacterium; assembly: GCA_043780775.1. Classification (GTDB taxonomy): domain Bacteria; phylum Patescibacteriota; class Gracilibacteria; order BD1-5; family UBA2023; genus JABFSX01. The sequence continues at coordinate 5,123 of JAYWCE010000060.1, forward strand.
GTACTATCCAGAAGGTGAGGCCATTGGACAGATCACAGGATTCGTCGATAATGAGGGAAAATGAAGATATGGGATCGAGGGATACTTTGAGTCTGACCTCCAGGGAGAGAGCCCGATCCAGTATATCACCAAAGATATCCAAGGTAGACCTATTCGGGACTATGCCTCATCAGGGTCAATGATCCTCAAAAATGGAGTCGATATAACGCTCACCGTCGATCGCAATATCCAGAAAGAGATATCGAAACGACTCGAAAGTGCGGTGACGCGGTTCCGAGCCAATCGTGGCAGTGTGATCGTCATGGATCCGACGACAGGTGCGATCATCGCGATGGTGAACTATCCAAACTATGATCCCAATAGTTTCACGAGTGTCTATGATATGGAGAGCGTACTCTATGTAGATCACCCGAATCCGAGTGATGACCTCTTCGGATTTCCACTCTTCGTGATGGA
>JAYWCE010000061.1:0-14344 GCA_043780775.1 Candidatus Altimarinota bacterium
ATAGATAATATCCTAGATCGCCAATCCCTATATGATACCAATTAGTGAGTGTAGGCAGTATTTGCCTGCTGACTGGTCGGATGATCAGATCGTAGAGTTCCGGGATTGGTTGCAGGATTTCATCGAGTGAATGCTCGAAATAGTTGAAAAAACACATAAAGCCACTATAGTATAGCTACTTATCGCCAAAATAACTTTTCTTATCATGAACAATAGAGCCATCATATATTGTCGCAAGTCGACCGATCGAGATGACAAGCAACAGAACTCACTCGAGTCTCAGATACATGCATGTATGCGTACTATCGAGACCAATAGTTTTGTTGTTGTAGATACTCTGATGGAGTCTGCGAGTGCCAAGAAAAGTGGCAAAAGACCTATTTTTGACTCTCTATTGTCCCTCTGTAAAAAGAAGAAAGTGGACTATATTGTAGTGGATGAGGCAAGTCGCCTCTCTCGTAACAATACGGATAGTGCCAAGATACTAGGACTCCTCGAGGAGGGATATATCAAGGGCATCTGTACGACCTCTCAGCGATATAGTTGAGAGCAAGCCAGTGAGCTTTTTATACTTCTCCTCAGTTTTGGTATGGCAAAACTCGATAACGACACTCGAGCAAGGCATATCAAGTCTCGTATGGTCACTTGTGCCGAAAAATGACGGTGTCTATGAAAAACTCCTTTCGGATATAGAAATGTCACAATTCTCAAAGACTGACAAGTATCTCGTAAAGGGGTTCTCAGAGATACTGTATATGGGCCTATCGTTGAGCATATATTCGAGATGCGAGGTATAGAACGGAAATCTCTCAGAGATATATCTGCTATCTGCAAAAAACTCTACTGAGCCAATGCAAAACATAGATACACGATGCAAGGAATATGCAAAATGCTACAAAATCCGTTCTATATTGGGATGATACGATACTCTGGGATCACATACCAATGAGAACACGAGGGCTTCATCTCTACTGCCCTATTCGAAAAAGTACGACAACTCGATATCTGAAGCTATGTCCATGATAAAGAATTGCCAGCCTGACATCTGAGTCACTCGTATCTATTCAAATGAATCATACGAGACGCTGAGGGGGTCACGCTGAGTGCAGAAGTCAAAAAAGACAGATACATCTACTATCGGAGTCAAAACCTCAGATCGAGCTGTAAAATCAATATCAGCCAAGCCAAAATAGAAAGCGTTGTGATCGAGAAACTCAAAGAATTCGTATTCCCAAAATCGCTCCATGCTCTCTGTATGAAAATGGCGATTCAATCTATCGAGAAAAAAGGAGAGCACCTCGCAAACCTAGAGGCAGAGATACAAAAAGAGCTCACAGCTATAAAGCTACGAGATGATCGTCTCCTGAATTGATATCTCGAGTGACTCATCGAGGCAAATACGTATGAGTCAACACATAGAGAATTCGCAGAGAAAAAGACAATACTCGAAGCTCAGAAAATGGAGATCAAACACTCAAAAGCCGATAATCTCACCGAGAGGATAACGGAAATGTTCGAACTCGTACAAAACCTGTCTGAGACCTACAAACAAGGAGATTATAGTAAAAAGGTGTCAATTTTGAGAAAAGTAGAGTTCGAACTTTCCATAAACAACAAAAAAGAGCTTACTATAGAGGAAAGTAAGCCCTTAAAAGCACTGAAAATGTTGGGTTTTGTTTATGGTAGCGCCACGGAGAATCGAACTCCGGTTACAGGAATGAGAATCCTGAGTCCTAACCACTAGACGATGGCGCCAGATGAGAACTTAGATTGTAGAGAGTATATCTCTCATATTTTCTAAGTTCTATTGTACTATTTACCGAGATCAGTGGTGATACCCATAGATCGAGCAGAACCTGCTACGATACTCATCGCATGATCGAGATCATTGGCGTTGAGATCTGGCATCTTTCCTTCTGCGATCGTCTTGAGTTGAGCTACAGTCATATGACCGACCTTGACCTTGTGAGATTCCTTGGATCCACTCTTGAGCTGGAGTGCATCCTTGATCCACCATGTCATAGGAGGCTGCTTGGTGTAGAAGTCGAATGAACGATCCTCATAGATATTAATAACGGTAGGGAGCACTTTCCCCATCTGATCTTTGGTCTTTTCGTTGAACTGCTTACAGAACTCTGCAATCTGGATACCGGTAGGCCCGAGAGCCGTACCAACTGGAGGAGCGGGATTTGCCATTCCTGCCTTGAGCTGGAGTTTTACAACTTTGGTTGGTTTCTTTGCCATAATAATTGGGAATTACATACCTCACGAGTGCACTGAGATATGGGTGATACGCCTCATCATGATCGGGAAATACATGGAGAGTGATCGAAATATAATTTGTTTGAAGCTCGTGCATTATAAAGAAAAGTGAGAAAATGCAAGGGAAAATGTGACAAAAATCATAATTTGGCATATACTAATTGTATGGACAATACACTAGATACATCTTACCAAGAATACCAGACACTTCCTGTATCACGAGAAATTCGTTCATGAGCTATACTTGGAGGCAAAATAGCACCCATTCAGAGAAAAGTCAATGCTATTCTAGATAAGATCGCTTCGTATAATAATTTTAAAGGGAAGTATAAATTTTTTGTTTTCCAAAGTCCCGATACTCAAGTATTGCATACTCAAAACAGAAAAATATATATCCCTTCTGGACTTATAAAAATTGCAAAAAGTGATGATCAACTCGCCTTTATGTTGAGTCACGAAATAGCTCATTGGGAAAATCAAGATATTTGAAATAATCAAGTACCAATACATAGATCACCAGGTCAAATCGTTGAAGCAGAATGTTTGGCCGATAAAAAAGCTATCGAGGTAACCATCGTAGCATGATATAAAAAAAATGAAATCGATGTCCTACTACGATCTCTCAAAAACAATAGACCGAGTTGTGAGGATGATGAATCTACTCAGTCAAAATAACAATTCTCTCTCATTTTCTTTCGAGTTTTAGTTTTTTGATTTCTTTCATACCATAGGATCCGGGATCTCAGATAAATCGGATAATCTCGTCGATGAGCCCACGAGAGAGTCACTGTGACGATCCACCCTGAGCTCGAACATAGAGATACGAGATGATTTCCGACTGGAAAAATGGATCGAGCAGTACAAAATCAGATATCAGAAATGTATTCGGTTTTCAAGATTCGAGTTCGCTTTTGCGAAGCCATGACTCGACTGAATCCGCGAGAAAATCCCTGAGTGACTGCATATATGATGCGAGTTCTGCGAATGTGTTGTGGATACTCGGGTTGAGTGACTCGAGTACTGGGATGATATCGTGGCGGATACGATTGCGATCGTAGGTGGTATCCATATTGGTACTATCCTCTCGATACTCCACCTGATGCTCACGAGCATATTCGAGGATATCTGACTTGGTCGTAGTGAGCAGAGGGCGAAAAATATAACCCGAAACTATATTCATCCCTGAGAGTCAACGTATTTTTGCTCATTTTAACATATTACCGATGATCGTCTCCGTCTGATCGACGGCATGATGTGCGGTGAGGATGTATCTCGCATCATACTTGACTCGAATTGATTCGAGGAATCTATACCGTTCGCGTCTCGCGATTGCCTCGAGCGAGGATTTCTCAGATTTTGCGACATTCCTGATATCTATTTTCTCGACTTCGAATAGGATATTCTCTCTCTTGCAAATACTTGCAACGAGTTCTCTATCTCAGTCTGACTCTGCTCATCTGAGCGAGTGATCGAGATGTGCGACGATGATATTTTCTTTTTTGTGAGAATGCAAAACTAGATCCAAGAGCACCATACTATCGACTCCTCAACTGATTGCGAGGACGATGGTATCATCTGGGGAGATGTAGGAGGAAAGTATAGGAAAAAATAATTGCATACACCCGAGTATATGCAAAAATGACTTTTAGGAAAGTGAAGTTCTAGTAAGGCTGAATACTAAGTTACGACTGTGTAGTGCTTTCCTTGTTTTTTTGATTTCTATTCTGAGATCACGAGCAAGTATGGATACCATACTTGCTCTGTTATCTGGCCTTATAAGCCTGAGGAGTCAGATCTCAAATCATATAAGCTCACTCAATAAAATCTTTTCTAGTTCAACTACCATATCATCCCTGTTATCCTCAAGTCTATGATCTAGCTCATCCAAAAAAAGTAGGGTTATCTCTATATTTGATAGTATTGCCTCAAGAGGGTATAAAATTTCATGTAATCAATCTAAAATTTCCTGATTCTTCACAGTATTCCTGATCTCAAGATGAAAGTTTATTATCCTTGTTTTTATATTATCTACACAATCGTGTATTTCGTATAAAAAATCTCATTCTCATATATTCGATAGGGTGGTATATACCCTATTGTTCGTATCGTGAATCCCTCGTATTGCTCCCGCCTGTCAAGGAGATAGAGTGCTTGATGCTTCTCAAATATGGGGTCATGAAGGAAGAATTGACATATCTATAATAAGTAAACAACGCTAGTATGGTTAGATTAGCACAAAAATATTATTTTTACAAATTTCTATTCAATCTTCTCACTAAACCCAAAAAGTCATCATCTGGAGCAACTATATTTAGCATTTCTTTGTTGCACTTCGTACACCGATGTCGGATCATATCTCACTTATTTTTTTTGTAGTTGATTCCTATAGGTAACATGAGACCATGACAAGTAGACTGACGATCTCCTGGACTCACATCATCGACATGGAGTGAGTAGAGACAGACGCTACAGTGATTGCGTGCTGAACCTGTCGGATGGAGAGTTACTTCTACCCTACAGTTCTGACATGAGAATGACTCGTTCCGCATCGTGAATGACATAACTGAAAATTTAGAACTTAGACTGTAACAAACTTTTTGTTGTTTCGTTTTTCATTGCTTCTTCCTTATGTGAATTTTGGGTATCTGTTGATGATATTTTCGTCAAAATTGCAACGTATCTGAATGTTGCAATTTTAGAAAATGAGTCAAGTACAGATAGCAAAATGAAACATGGAAGACTCTGAAGATTTTTGTTACTTTTAATCCAAAAAGTAAGGGATGGCATCGGAAAATTACATATCAAGTTCTATCATCATCGGACAGTGATCTGATCCCATATGATTCGGGAGGTATTCGATCTTTTTGGTTTTTACGACGATGGAGTCATCTCCCCAGAGTGCATCGATACGCCATCAGACATTGCGATCTCGAGACCGAGTGACGACATCCCACCAAGAGTAGACATCTGTGACTCCAGGATTGGCCTCTCGCCAGATATCATGCCAGCCATCCGATACACATCTATCCATCCAAGATCTCTCAAGTGGATGAAAACCGATCTTACCATCATTGGCCTCGGGTCGAGCAAGATCGATCGCATGATGTGCACAGTTGATATCTCCACCCCAGAGGACGCTATGTCCGAGAGCACGAAGTGAGTCCATATACGCCGAGAACTCCCGATAGAATACGAGCTTCCCCTGCCATGCCTCATCTGACTTGCCACCATTCGGGAAATAGATACCGAATACATCTGTTACTTTTTTGGTACTCCAATTTGTGAGGACAGTATGAGCCACTCTTCCCTCGTTTGCTGTGGGATCTCACGGGAAACTCGAGAGAAATGATACATCATGGGTCGTGAGAACTCGCGAGTGTATCCATGCCCCTGTCCCTGCATATCCAGGCTTCTCCGCAGGGTTGTAGTAGGCGACATAGGGTTCTGGAGCGTTGAGAAAGCTCGAGAACTTGTCAGGAGTTCCCTTGATCTCCTGCATGAGGAGGATGCCTGGATCGTAGGTGGTGATGAGATTCTGGATTTCATTTTTCTTCTCGACGGCTCTGAGTCCGTTCACATTCCAGGTGATGATACGCATATGTTATTCTACGGTTACGGATTTAGCGAGATTTCGTGGCTTGTCGACATCTCGACCGAGGGAGCTTGCGATATGGTATGCCCAGAGCTGGAGGATGACGACCTCGAGGAACGGATTGAGCACGGATATCAGTGGATCGAACTCGATAGTATCTGCATATATGTGCTTGTTCGAGTCTCAGCGAGCAATGATCCCGACGACTGGACCTCCGCGAGCTCGGATCTCCTCAGCAGATGATGCATTCTTCGGAGAGAGTGTACCTCCTCAATTGACCATCAGTGATGGGAACTCAGCATCGATGAGGGCGATAGATCCATGTTTGAGCTCTCCAGATGAGTACGCCTCGGAGTGTATATAGGCGAGTTCCTTCAGCTTGAGTGATCACTCCATCGCGATGACGAGCTCGTGAGCACGCCCGAGATAAAAGAAATTCTGAGAGAGTGCATATTTCTCGGCAACCTGTTTGATAGCTTCATTTTGGAGAAGGAGCATCAATATCGCCTCTGGTAGTTTCTCTATCGAGTCGATGATCTCTCGGTATTTGCGGTAGTCGAGTCAGTTCTTCTGCCCGAGATAGAGTGCGAGGAAGAGGAAACACGCGACCTGAGTGACGAATGCCTTGGTCGATGCAACACCGACCTCAGTCCCCGCTCGAGTGAAGAGTCCCTGTCCAGCCGCTCTCGCGATCGCTGATCCTGGGACATTGACTATGCCGAATACATGACCACCTTGTTCTTTCACGATTTTGAGTGAATCGAGCGTATCGATCGTCTCCCCTGATTGCGAGACGAATATATAGAGTTCATCTGATGAGACGAATTTTTTCTTGTACTTGAACTCTGTCGAGACCACGACATCGACAGGAATATTAGCGAGTTCCTCGAGGTAGTACTTGCCGAGGAGGCCAGAGTGATAACTCGTTCCTGATGCCACCACGGTGATCCGATTGATACCAAGTGTTGCAATATGAGCGAGTGTATCAGAATGCAGGGAATAGTTCTGGAAATCAATCCTTCCGCGAAAAACATCCTCGAGGACTCGTGGTTGTTCGAATACTTCTTTCAGCATAAAATTCGGGAAGTCTCCGAGTTCGGCGATCTTTTCGCTCTCATCGACGATCTGGCGAGTACGCTCAGTAGGGTGCCCCTCCGAGAGGATCGTATAGTTGTCGAGTGTCAGGAGGAAAATATCTCCATCCTCGAGGATGATATAGTCATCGATAAGTCCTATGAGTGAGCGATAGTCTGATGATATATATCGAGCATCTTTGCCAAATCCGAGCACCATCGGGCTTCACTTCTTGGTGCCGAACATCGTATCACCATTGTCACGATCGAGGAATACGAGCCCATACGCACCATGCATCCGCTGGACGAGCTTGTTCATCGTCGAGAGGTAGTCTCCGTCGAACATATCTTCGAAGAGTTGTACCGTCACCTCAGTATCGGTCTCAGATTTGAACGTGTATCATTTTGCCATCAGCTCGGCTCGTAGCTCTGCGTAGTTCTCGATGATACCGTTGTGGATCACGATGAATCTGCCTGACTCTGAGGTATGTGGATGACAGTTTGCCTCCGTGACACCTCCGTGTGTGGCCCAGCGAGTATGACCGATCCCAGCATGATATGAGCTGAAATCCATCAAGTCTGTTTTTACCTTGAGATTGCTCACTTTGCCAACAGCTCGTATCACTCGAATATTCGACGAGCTATCTATGACGCAGAGTCCAGCACTATCATATCATCGGTACTCGAGTCTCTGGAGTCCTGCGAGTACCTCACGAGCCGCTGATCCTGGACGGCCAATATAGCCAAAAACTCAACACATAGGCAATTAGTTAATAACTATAAACACCCCTTGAGGGTGGAATGATGCATAATAAAAAATCAGTGAAATTGTGTTTCGTATGACTTACTGGATTATAAAAAATAAATGAGAAAAAGCAAAGAAAATACGAGGACAAGAGAAATAATCGAGCATACCCCCAATCTAAACATACCCCACCACCACTTCGTGGTCCCCCTCCCCACAAGTGGGGAGGTGCGAGCAATCGAACATCGAGCTTGAGTGGTTTCGCTATCTCCCCACTTGTGGGGAGATGTCCGTAGGACAGGGGGGTATTATCAAAAACAAAAAAAAGAGCCCAACCGAAGTCGGGACTCTCAGGGGGGGGAACCGAAAGTAATAGCCTTACTCTTCAGTTTCACTCATTTTGGTGATGCCGTCAGCGAAGATGTCGCCACTGCCAGCACCGATTGAACCGATACCACCACCATTGGTGATGAGGCTTGGTCGTTTATCGTTCATGATGTTCTCCTGTTTTAGGATTTTCTCACATCTCCCATTTACCATCAGGGAGCCCGAGGACTGACACTATCAGATATCTCACCCGAGAGATCAGTGGAGTGACTATACAGAGAGAGAGAGTATGAAGTCAAGAAAAATCAAGAAAAAGTAAGTCAATTTTTGCTTTTTTATATCTATTGTGGCAGACTCATAGAGTTACAGTCAATCTACTTATTTATCTCACGCTATGGATCTCACATTTATCTTCGCTGGTCTCTGCCTTGCACTCGTGTGTGCATTTGAGTTCATCAATGGATTCCACGATACAGCGAACGCTGTTGCTCCAGTTATCTACTCGAACTCACTCGCTCCGAAGAAGGCGGTACTGCTCGCAGCTTTTTTTAACTTCCTCGGTGTGGTCGTCGGTGGGACGGGTGTCGCCATCGGTATCATGAAACTCCTCCCCCTCGACAAGATCGCGAGTTCTGGTATGGCGTTCGGCGTCTCGGCAGTCCTCGCACTCCTGATCGCGGCTATTATCTGGAATTTTGGCACTTGGTATCTCGGACTCCCAGCATCGAGCTCGCATACCCTCATCGGATCGATCCTCGGTGTATCACTCGTGATGAACTATATGGATGCGAGTGTAGTACTCCCGATGGCGAAGGTGATCTCTACATTCGAGTCACTCCTCTTCTCCCCGATATTCGGATTTATGCTTGCTTTTGGTGCCATGCATATCCTGCATCTCTATGTGCGAAATACTGACTTCTTCGGACATCCTGGTAGATTCTGGAACAAGTATCCGAAGACTTGGATCAAGACGACCCTCATCGGATCGAGCGTACTCGTGAGCTTTGCTCATGGATCCAACGACGGACAAAAGTGAGTCGGCCTCGCTATGCTCATCCTGATCGCATTTTTTCCCACGATGTACGATATCCCTGGGATCATCAGTGGTCACGAGGCTATCCCATACTGGGTTATCATCATGATCTCAGTCTCTCTCGGTCTCGGTACGATGGTCGGCTGGAAACGGATAGTGATCACGATCGGAGAGAAGATCGGTAAGGACAAGCTCACCTACGCTCAGGCGACGGTCGCGTCTCTCATGACGGCGGCGACTATCCAGGCGGCATCATATCTCCATCTGCCTGTCTCGACGACACATATTATGTCATCTGGTGTCGCAGGTACGATGGCTCATGAACATGGAAAGAATGGGCTCCAAGGTGGAACCATCAAGGCGATCCTCATGGCATGGGTACTCACTCTCCCAGTATCGACTGTCCTCGCAGGTAGCATATTCTACCTACTCCAGGCAATATTCGTCAAATAATACACTATGGCAAATACTCTAGAAAACAACATCTCTACGGTCATCATCGAAAAATGAAAATGAGTCATCTCTGCAATACGATCGGCATTCCCCAGTCTCACCAAATGGGAGGTTTTCTCTATGGCGAAGTCAGCATGTGCAGAGCTCAAAGGGAAAATCCGTCCCAACGATATCTGTGCTGTAGTACAGCCAGGCCAAGTGATCGAACTCAGTATACCAAAAAAAGATCCGAATATCTGAAAAATAGAAACGCTAGCCTGATATCAGTGATCTGAGTGATTCGAGAAGCATACTGATCCAAGTGGGAAAGTCACCTATATGCTGGATGGTAAAGAAATACCAAAAATACAAAAATGAACCTAAAAGGTTTTGACTTCTGATGTATTCTCCCTATACTCCCGTCGACCAATGCCGTTCAAATCATTTGTCTGAAAACCCCAGAGCAATCTGGGGTTTTCTTTTTATGAGGGATTTTTTGAATTATTAGTTATTGTTAATAATTCATTTGCATTTGATAGGCAAATATCTATGATCAAACGATCTACTCAATCCATATCATACCCATATATCTGCTGGTAGATCAGAGAAAATGGAACAATTCTGGAGCAAGTTATGTCGAAACTCGATACGGACGTACTCAAAAAAGTGCGCCGTTGCCTCGCTGCTGGTGCAGAAATAACGACGGAATGGCTAATAGCCATAGCCAAAAAAGCCAAAAAACAATGGCGTATTAGCCTCAGATTATTGGTAGAAAACGTTGAAGTACTATTCATGGAGCAAGGTAAGCCTCGTATCGGGCTGACGCAGTTCCTCCGAAACTCTTGGTTCTCTGTTCCATAAGAACGCATTACCAGAAAACCCACAAAGCCACCTTCGGGTGGCTTTAACTTTCTTTTGACAAAAGATATAGAATATATATTTTGGATGAAGTATGCTAGTTGGATTAGGTACAATAGATGCAACTGCCGTTCTCAGTAAATACGGAGATCAGATCTTAGAACTAATAGGTAATATAGCCAAAAAAAAGGAGAAACTATGAATAGAATAGTTATTGACTACGCTGAATTCTATGTACACCCAAGCCCAATGAAGCTATAGGATTAAGAGAATTTTTTGACTTCCACATCACTTTGCCCTTATACAAAAACATCACCAACACTATTGCAATCATATATCAAAAACTCAGAGTAATTTGTGGATCTGATATATCTAAAGAAAATTATGGCAGATTTATTTGAAGTACTTCACCATCAAGAATCCACGATATATGTCTCCCATGTTGCTTGGTAGTGAGATATGTATCCATGAGGTAACAAGTTTTATTCCTGATAGTTCTCGATAGAGTCTCGATGTCTATAAATTTCTCCCCATCAGTATGTATCTGTATGATACGAGTATGATTCCGTGTTCATAGTGGGATAGACTTATATATGGTCTCGATATCAGTAAGTGATTCACTTCAATTGTTCATATATGCAGTATTAGTATATTTGAGGATTATTTGTAATCATACATGTTACTATATTTTTGTCAAAAAATTAATTAAGATTCATACTAATGAAAAAATTGACTTCCGTATCACTTTACCTATACTCCCCTTATGCCTCAGCGAAATACTATCATCACGATTAAACCGATCTCTCCACTCGGATAGGTTCTTTGTTGTGAAATAGTACACACCAAGCCTCTCCGAAATCGGGGAGGTTTTATTTTTTATCTTTTTCTACCTTTCTCTACTATGCATACCATGGCAACAACTCCAGCAGGACTCCGATCATCATTTGATACAATAACTCATCCAACACCTATATTGCCCCCATTTTCTCTACCGCAAGGAAATAATAGGTGCATAACAACTATGACTCCAAACGATGCACTAAACGAAATGAAATGATCACAATCAGGTTTCATCTGAAAAGGATTCGCTGCACTGGTGGCAACAACTCTCAACTAATTTTTGCCATTTTCCTGATTTTCTCTATACTGAATCGGATTTTTCTGAATATATTTGACCTTTTTCGTATGTCCTCTCCCAACTATTCCACTGAAACCCTCGACCGCATCAAAAAACTCGACCGCATCAGATCCCTCGGCGTCAATCCATTTGCCAATCGGTTCGATACAACGCACCAGATCGTAGATATCAGTACGAAATATCACTCAAATATCGATATTGCAACTGGTGATGTGAGTCCATTTCGCGCTGTCGAAGAGGTCATCGCTACTCCAACGCGTGATATCTCTATCGCTGGACGAGTGGTACTGCACCGCAGTTTCGGGAAGATCTGCTTCGCGACGATCTCTGATGGAACGGGACGGATTCAGGTGCTTTTTTCACGAGAAAACTGCTCGATCGTAGTCGATGAAGAGAAAAAAACAGAACTCATAGGAGAAGCAGAACCAATCACTGCCTACAAATTCGCAGAGAAACTCATCGATCTCGGTGACTTCATCGGAGTACAATGAGAACTATTCTATACTCACAAGTGAGAACTCACCCTCTTTGTTTCTGAGTTTACTTTTCTCACCAAGGCGATCCGTCCCCTACCGGAGAAGTTCCACGGGCTCTCAGACACCGAGACTCTCTATCGCGAACGCAATCTGGATCTCGTGACCAACGATGAGACATTCGCAAGATTCCGCCTCAGATCCAAGGTGATCCGTGAGATGCGTCGATTTTTTGAGTCCAAGGGATTTGATGAGGTCGAGACCGCGATCCTCCAGGCTCAGGCTGGTGGTGCGATGGCGAGGACATTTTCAACCCATCACAACGATCTCGACCACGACTTCGTACTGCGGATATCCTTAGAGTTAGATCTGAAGCGAACTATCGGAGGGGGTTTTTCTCGAGTATTCGAAATAGGCAAAAACTTTCGCAATGAATGAACCGATCCATCCCATCTCCAAGAGTTCACGATGTGTGAGTGGTATGCGGCGTTCGCTGATCTGGATACAAACCGCCAATGGACTGAAGAGATGTTCCATCATATTGTCACGACTTGTCTCCCATCTCCCGTGGTGCAAGTGATGAACAAGAGTGGAGATATGATCGATGTGGATCTCGGGGCTACTTTTGCCTCTCGTAGATTCCCAGAGCTCCTCCGAGAATACGCTGGAGTCGATATGTTCACGGACTCTATGGAGCAATTGCAAAAAATCGCGGGAATGGTCGGAGTCGAGAAGATAACAGGAGTTGGCCGAGCCAATCTCCTCGATGACATCTACAAAAAGACGGCCCGAGCCAAACTGATACAACCGACATTTGTTTTCGACTATCCTGAGGATCTCAAGCCTCTCGCAAGACCCAATGGTGATGGGACAGCCTGCTGCTACCAACTCGTCATCAACGGATGGGAAGTCGTGAACTCCTATGGTGAGCTCATCGATCCACTCGTACAACGCCAACTCTTTGAGGTGCAGTCTAGTGCAAAAGCAGGATGAGATGAAGAGGCGATGGAAGTCGATGAGGTATTCCTCAAGGCTATGGAACACGGATTCCCTCCGATGACGGGTTCAGGATTCGGGATCGACCGCCTCGTGACCCTATTCACTGGACAGGGCAATCTCCGAGATGTGGTACTATTCCCTACGATGCGACCGATACCGACACAGAGTGAAGAGAAAAGTGAGAAATAAAAAATAACGAACATATTTCTCAAAGTTTTTTATTATTTACATCGCTCCGTAATTCATTAAGAGGAGAGTTTTTACTTCTAACGATGGAGATTTATCGAGAACTTTTTCATACAATACGAATGGTTTGATTTTTGCTATCACCATATTTATGGAATTGTTAAGAGATTATTATCTCTAATATTATCGAGATTTTAAATCAAGGGCACTTAATATAATGGCCCTATCTGTTGGGGTAACAGTTTTTGCACTCTTAAGTTCATTCTTAAAATTTTCTAACTTTACAGGATCTTTAGAGAAATTATCATTTTCTATCTCGGAGAGGTAGTAGTCTCGTATATTTATGGGTTTCTTTAATAATCTCTTTCACAAATTAAGTCCTGCCTGAGCTACTTCAGGAATAATCCCAAGAGATCTGAGTGGCAATGAAAGAATCAAAGACTGTCTTTGATTACTATCTAGTTTCATATATTGGTTATAGATTTGATTCACTACCATAGTAGCAATATCATTATTTCATCAAACCATTGTAAGTGAGAGCATTCACCAAATCTTGGCTACCTCAAGTGGAGCGAGAGAAGAAATTCAGTTTTTGAGAAGACTAAAAAAATCTATGCCAGTTGCATTTGTAGTTTTAAGAACTTTGAGAAGTTCGATTGCTGTTCCATTTCAGACTTTTTCTTTCGCCTCAGTTTGTTTATAGATATTGAGAAATGATTGGAATTTATCTTCATCTGATACAGTTGCAATATGCTGACCAGTATGTCCATTTTCATAAATAGAATATTCAGTACTTCAACCATTAATTCTTGCAAAAAACATAAAAAGATTTTTTCCATTTATCTTCGCCTGAATCATTCAAGGCTCATTTGGGATTGACTCGAAAGAGTAACCTTGTTTTTTATGAAATTGATTCAATTGTTCAATAGTCGCATTGAGTTCTTTTAGAGATTTTTGACGAATATCATCTAATGTTTTTCTTTCATCAGATACTTTTTCAATTTGTTGCGGGGTAAGATGAGATATCTTTGTTGAAGGAAGTGAGTTTCCTTGAGTTTCGAATGAATCGTGTGCCATAATTAATTGATTATGAAATATTAAAGTTTAAACGCTAATTAAGTTATTCTCAAAAAGTAAATCTCATTTCCCTAACTCTAAAATTTTTCTCAGCATTTAAATGCTCGGTTCGCAATTCCCCAACAGTTGCTCAATTTAAATCTAAAGGG
>JAYWCE010000062.1:0-5442 GCA_043780775.1 Candidatus Altimarinota bacterium
TCAGGTATTGCAGAACCCTGCTTGAATCCCTTGACCTTGCCATTTGCTCTGATATCTTCGATGATGTGCTGACGGGCTCGCTCGAGCTCGACGCCTGACTCCTTGATATTGATCGAGAGAGTGTAGCTATTCTTGCGGGTGACGACGGATTGCATGGGTAATAAAGTTAGTAGTTACTAGGGATAGTTAATAGTTTTGGGACAAAAAATCCCGAAATAAACGGGGGAATTATAGGGGAAAGTACGAAAAAAGCAATTTTGATTTTCATAAAAATCTCCCTATACTCACTCTATGAATCCATCTGAACTCCTCTCATTGTCTCGTGACTATATCTCTCGTCTCAGTAATATCAAAAAGGGTGATATCCTAATGCTCCGTGAGATCATTCGCGAACACAATAGGCTCTATCATAGCGCTGAGTCACCGATCATAGGAGATACTGAGTATGATCAGCTCTTCCATGCTCTCGCTCGTGCAGAGTCTGATTACGATATGCTCGATGCGGATTCACCGACAGCTCGACTCGCGATCCTCGCATCAGGACAGTTCCAGAAGGTGGCACATAGGTATCCGATGATATCACTTGATAACATCTACAGTGTAGAGGAGGTTCGAGAATTTGAACAGAGGATGCGAAATGTTCTCAAAGAAAAGGCACCAACAGAACTCGACTACTATATCCAACCCAAATATGATGGACTCTGACTCGCAGTCGTCTATGAGTATGGTAAACTCACGAGTGCGATAACTCGCTGAAGTGGTATAGAAGGTGAAGATGTGACATTGACATCTTTTGAAATCGAAAATCTCCCAAAGGATATCGAGACACTCAGAGATATAGAGCGTATGGAAATCCGTGGAGAAGTGATGATGAGTCGGACGGCTTTCGATCATGTCAATCGAGAACGACTCGCGAATAGCGAAAAACTATTTGCGAATCCACGCAATGCCGCATCAGGATCACTCCGACAGCTCGATCCACTCGTGACTCGTGCTCGTCATCTCCAGTTTTTTGCATACTCAGTACCTCAACTTGAGTCATGGCGTACTAATGATATAGATATGCCAGCGTGCTATCACTCACTTATGGAGATTCTCGCAAACTGGGGATTTGGGTGCGAGGATTTTCCTTTTGCTCGAGTGACGGACATCGATAGACTCATGGATATCATACAAAAAGAAACTGATAATCGAACTGAACACTTCGACTTCGACATCGATGGTATGGTTCTCAAATTGGACGATATGACACTCTGGGACGACCTCGGTCGTACTGAGCATCATCCTCGATACGCGATTGCGTACAAGTTCCCAGCCAAGCAAGTCAGGACTCGAGTTCTCAGTATCGAACACTCTGTTGGCAGGACGGGAACAGTGACGCCAGTGGCCAATCTCGAGGCAGTAGATGTCGGAGGTGTGATCGTGAGGCGAGCGACGCTCCACAACTATGATGAGCTCACTCGCAAGTGAGTCAGGATCTGAGATAGTGTATTCATCATGCGAGCATGAGAGGTAATTCCTGAGATTGTGTCTGTTATTGTCGATGTACGAGATGGGAGTGAAAAAAAAATCGATATCCCAACAATCTGTCCGATATGTAGTACGACTCTCGAGAAAGATGAGTGAAAAATCGCGATATGGTGCCCCAATTCTCACTGCCCAGCAAAGATACAAGGTCAACTCGAGATGTTCGTCGGGCGCCAAGCGATGAATATCGATGGTCTCGGACCTCGTCAGATCGAAGATTTTCTCGAGGCTGGCTGGATTACGGATTTTGCTTCGGTTTTTCAACTGGGTCAACATCGAGATCAGATACTGACTCTCGAGTGATACAAGGAGAAGTCAGTACAGAATCTAATTGATTCACTCGAAAAATCCCGACACACCACACTGGATCGTATGCTCGTCGGACTCGGTATCGCGAATGTAGGAAAGAAGACAGCCCGAGCTCTTGCTTCCGTCATCGCGAAGTATGAAGCGATCCAGGCTTCAAATACAACAGCGAATGGATTGCTTTTATCCTTCGCAGTGCTACGGAGAACGGATCGTTCCTCGCAATGACAGGAAAATAGAACACTAGACTCACTTTTCTCGATCACAGAAGAGGATCTCCTCGAAGTGAGGGATATCTGACCTGAGACGGCTCGGAGTTTTGTCACATATATGGCGGAGAATAGGGAAGTGGTGGAGAGATTGTATGGGGAGCTGGATATCCAGGTGCCTGAGCAAATTCCCCCTAGTCCCCTTTGACAAGAGGGAATAGAAACAACCCAAATATCTGGGAAGTCATTCTGTGTGACAGGATCATTCGATACACTATCGCGAGATGAGATACACGAGCTCATAGAGAAAAATGGCGGGGAAGTAAGGACATCGGTATCGGCTCGACTCGATTATCTGATCGCCTGAGAAAATGCATGATCAAAAAGAGCTAAAGCCGAGGAAACGGGAGTACAGATATTGTCTCTTGCAGAATTCCAAAGGTTTATCGGGTAAAAGAAAACCGCCAATTTAGGCGGTTTGAGTTTTACATAGAAGATTTTAGTTTACCCAGTATAGATCAGTATGTAGCTATAAGGCTATCTTCTTTTTGTTTAAATTCTCTTTCTGCTGTATTTAGCTCATTGTCCCATGGAATATTATTTGCTGCTATGGCGATCTGATGTCATATTCATGATATGAGTTTTGTATAATTTTTAATGGTATTAATTCTATCTTTTGGCTCAATTTCATTGCTTGCTATTCGTTCTTCAAATTTGCTATTGAGGGCATTGAGAACTTGTTGTACATATGCAGGATTATTGACAACTGTTTTAATAAGATCATTCTTCAGTGTTTCATAAAGCTGTGTTTTCTTTTCAGGGTCTTCTTCGAGAATCTTCATAATTCTCTGAGAAACTTGGGTACTACTTAATATTTCCGATTTGGTTAATCATTGTTTTTCTACTTCGTTATTTCGGGCCTCTTGAGTGAGCATTTCATTAGACATATTTGTATAGATAAAAAATACTACCCTTTCAGGATAGCATTTTTTTTGGTTTTGTGCAACAATATAGCCTTGACGAACCTATACTATTAGTGACAACCACAACCTGTTCCACAAGACTCTCACTCATCCTTGCTAGCATGATCGTGAGTCTCCTCTTCACTGCCACATCCTGTATCACAGGTTCCACAGCCTCCACTGCCACAGCCTCCACCTCCATGATCCTCCTCATCCCCGAGTATCGAGATGAACATACTCTTGATCTCATCGTAGGCTGGTACCTCACCCTGGAATATCATATCACGAAAGTCGATCGACTCCTCTTCGATAGCGAGTGCGGGATTCTCGGTGATACCGAGATCGAGCTTGTATGCCGCATCATCTGTGGATAATACCGTGACGGCGTCATCGAGTGCGAGTTCAGTGAGTGCCTGTTTGACGAGAGTTTCGAGAGATGCGAGCTCAGGTCCTGAGCCAATGAGTTTGATGATCATAGATGGGATAGTTATCAGAGATAGTTATTAGTGAGATGGTATGGATTTTTGTGAAAAAGCAAGAAAAAAGCCTCCTACGAGAGAAGGCTTTTTGCAGATATTCCTGATTACTCAGCAGCTGGCTTCGCTGTTGCAACCGCAACATCAGCAACAGATACTGTCTCATCTTCTTCCTTGGCCTTCTTCGGAGCATGGATAGAGACGATAGCCTCCTCAGCATGTGAGATGACCTGGAACTTTTTCGTATTGATTATGAGATCGCTAACATGGAGAGTATGACCCATAGTGAGGGATGTTGTATCGAGCTCGAATGAGTCGACGATATCAGCAGGGAGGCACTTCACATCGAGCATATCGAGTGACTGGTGGAGTTGTCCACCCTCGAGGATTGCCGGAGATGTACCTATGAGCTGGATCGCGATCTGGACATGGACCTCAGCTTTCATATCGATGACGAGGAAATCTAGGTGGCGGAATGCACCAGTAACTGGATGTCGCTGAGCCTCTTGGACGAGTACATTGTATTTCTCTTTGCCTACGCTGAGAGTGATGACATGGTTCTTACCTGATTCACGGTAAACCTTGATGAATTCTGACACACCCACAGTCAACATAGTCGAAGGGGTATCCTTGCCGTATACGACTGCTGGGATCACACCGTCTACACGGGCGATCTTCGCGACTTCGCTACGGATCTTTGCTTCGAGAGAGAACATAGAAAAAAAGTGAAAAGTAAAACGTGAAAAGTAAAAAGTTCCTGGAACTTCCATATTTCGAGCGGAGTATAGGGGAAAAAATGAAAAAAGCAAGAAAAAATCCATAATCTCGAAAGAGGTTATGGATTTATCTCAAAAAGTATATCTATCCACCCATCGTACTTGCGAGATTCATAATCGGCTGGAATATACCAATCGCGAGGAATCAGATCACCACCGCCATAATGACGAGGATCACTGGCTCGATCAGCTTCTGGATACCACTGATGGCGATATCCACCTCTTCATCATAGAATTCCGCAATCTTAATGACAGTATCACCGATCTGAGCCGTCTCTTCACCCACACGGATCATCGAGATGAGGAGGTCAGGGAAGAGGGGATCGTCTTCGAGAGATTCGGCGATTTTCTGTCCATTTTTGATATCTTGTCGGAGGAGGAGGAGACGTTGGCGGTAGACCTCATTGCCTACGGCACTCGATACGATACGGATTGCCTCTACTACCGCGACACCACTTCAGAGTAAGTTAGAAAAAACTCGAGCAAAGCGTGATAGAATCACTTTTTTTACAAGAGGTCCATAGATCGGCATCTTGAGCATAAACATATCAAATCGGTATTTTCCAGTTTTTGTTTTTTTCCATACATTCAGGCCTATCAGTGCTCAAATAAATATAATTAGTATATAGAACCAATAGTAGATAAAAAAATCACTTACCATTATTATGGCTCTGGTAGCGTCTGGAAGATTTTTCGGGTCTCAAAAAAATCAAGTTAGTGTAGGAATTACTTTTACCATCAGGATCGCTACACAGGCGACCATACCGACGATGAGCATCACTGGATAGGTCATAGCTCCTTTGATTTTTCTCGTGATAGAGTCGATCTTCTCTGTTTGCTCTGCGATCTGGAGGAGAGCGGTATTGAGTTTACCTGTTCTTTCGCCAGCCTCGATGATCGAGACCTCAGCATCTGAAAAACAGCCATAGTAGGCATTCAGTGCATCATGCATCGTGGTACCACTTTGGATCCGGGTTATTACAAAGTCATAGAACTCTATCATATTTTCTTCTTTTTCCTGTTTCCTGAGGGCTGTAAGGCTCTTGAGTATAGTGAGACTTGCATTCACCATTGTCGCGAGGATTCGGAAAAATACAACCTTTTGCCGCAGGGTAACAGATCCTTGTTTGAATATAAAGTTTTTTATATAGGAAAATGTCGACTCCTGCGCTATTTGCGATTGTCC
>JAYWCE010000063.1:0-5294 GCA_043780775.1 Candidatus Altimarinota bacterium
AAAATCCCCACTTAAAAAGTGGGGATCATATCTCCTATTTATTTCGTCTCCTCTACCTCTGCCTCCACTGATCCATCATCGTTTTTCTTCTCAGTAGCATCAGCCTCTGGAGTCGCTGCTGGACCTGTCCCGCTTGCGGGATCTCCTGCGTGAGCATAGATCGCTTGTCCGATCTTCATCATCACATCTGAGAGTGCCTTGGTGGCTGACTCGAGTTCGTCCTTGGTCGCATCCGCTTTTGCAAGTGCCGTCTTGAGCTCCTCGAGTTTGACTCGTGCCTCAGCTCCATCGGCTGCCTCATACTTGTCCTTGGACTCATCGAGCGTCTTCTCAGACTGATAGATCATAGAGTCTGCATGATTGCGAGCCTCGATTGCTTCTTTTTTCTTTTTGTCTATTTCGCGATTGGCCTCAGCTTCTTTGATCAGTTTCTCGACCTCAGCGTCTGACATACCAGTTGACCCTTGTACGGTGATCTTCTGTTCTTTGCCAGTTCCCTTGTCCTTCGCTGTCACATGGAGTACACCCGATGCATCGATATCGAGTGTGACCTCGATCTGAGGGACACCACGAGGAGCGGATGCAATACCCGAGAGGATAAATCTTCCCAGTGATTTGTTGTCACTTGCCATCTCACGCTCACCCTGGAGAATATGGATCTCGACAGAGTCCTGACTATCGGCAGCGGTCGAGTAGACCTGAGACTTGCTCGATGGAATAGTAGTATTGCGTTCAACCATACGAGTCATGACACCTCCGAGAGTCTCGATACCGAGTGAGAGTGGAGTGACATCGAGGAGGAGGACATCCTTCACATCACCCTGGAGTACACCAGCCTGGATAGCAGCACCGAGTGCTACGGCCTCATCTGGATTGACTGTTTCGTTTGGCTTTTTTGCGAAGAATTGCTCGACCTTCGCCTTCACCATCGGAACACGAGTCGATCCACCGACGAGGATGACCTCGTGGATCTGAGATGGCTGGAGACCTGCATCGGCCATCACCTTGCGACATGGCTCGATAGAGCGCTCGACGAGATCCGCGATGAGCTCTTCGAACTTGGCACGAGTGATCGTGATATTCATATTACTCGGGACTCCGTCATTCATCGCGATGAATGGCTCATTGATCTCCGTCGATGTCGCTGAGGAGAGCTCGATCTTTGCCTTCTCAGCTGCTGATCTAACTCGTTGGATAGCCATAGCGTCCTTGCGGAGATCGATACCAGTTTCTTTTTTGAACTCGCTCATCACATATTCGAATATCGCCTGATCGAAGTCATCACCACCGAGGTGGGTATCTCCGTTGGTGGCAAGTACCTGAAAAGTTCCATCACTTCCGATTTCGAGAATCGAGATATCGAATGTACCTCCACCGAAGTCATATACAGCTATTTTCTCATCTTTAAGAGGGTTCACTCCATAGGCAAGTGCTGCTGCTGTCGGCTCATTGATAATACGCTTCACATCGAGACCAGCGATCTTACCCGCATTGATGGTCGCCTGACGCTCAGAGTCGTTGAAATATGCTGGAACGGTGATGACCGCCTCAGTTACCTTTTGTCCGAGGAACTTCTCGGCATCTTCCTTGAGCTTCATGAGTACCTTGGCTGAGATCTCCTCAGGTCGTACTCCCTTGCCATCCCACTCGATGAGACATCCTCCATCAGATCCTTCGGTGACTTTGAACGAGATATTCTTGAGCTCCTCGGTCACCTCTGAGAACTTACGTCCGATGAACCGCTTCGCCGATGATATCGTATTGGCTGGGTTCGTGACTGCCTGACGACGAGCTGGCATACCGACGATGGTCTCACCTTTTTTGAGTGCGACGACTGATGGTGTGGTACGTCCCCCCTCACTATTGGGGATGACTTTTGGTTGTCCACCTTCCATGAAGGCGACACATGAGTTGGTTGTACCGAGATCGATACCGATGATTTTTCACATAGATTTGAAAATTAGAAATTATATTTTTTGTCATTCTGACGAAGGAAGAATCTGTTATGATTATTCTGAGACTGAGAAGACAGATCCTTCGTGCCTCAGGATGACAAAATGGAACCTGAGGGATGTGGTCATTTTATCTCACTTTGAAAATAAGTCAAAAGTTTTTTAGCACTTTTTATATAAGAGTGCTAAAAATATTTCTATACATAAAAACTTGAAAAATGGAAATAAAGGATATACTATTTCTAGTACTGTTTTATATTCAAAATATGGAAAATTTTCAAGAGCTTTTTTTGGCGTCACTCCGTGATGGATCATACAATGACGGATTGCGTGAAAAGGTGAAAGTATTGCGAGATAAAAGACATCTCTGATCTCTGCGATGTATTGAAGACACGAGGCATTGAATAGAATCAACTATATCGGAAGCCACGGTAGAGCCCATGATCATCTCGGATAATGGATGGACTCCAGATCTCAAGTGGCAAGAGATGGCGAATACTATACTAAAATGTGACCAGCTCTCTCAATCCCATGACAATCCAGATTGGTATCCTCCAGTTCCTCAGTGAGACAAATATACGAGCAGAGAAATTCGAGCTATATAAACTACAAAAAAAGTAAATGATACAAGAAGTTTTGTAAATGATAATATAACTATTACAAGATCGCCGATGACGGTGGAAGAATTTGACAAATGTTGTGATTCATTGATAAAATTGAGTCCTGGTATACTCAGGTCTACAATTATTGATGAGCAGGATATTGATATGCTAACTGGACAAAGAACTACTCCCGGCTACTCAGATCCAGAGATCAAGTCTCTAGTCGGATATCTGGTGAGTACTATTGTACATCCAGATCAATCTGTAGAACTCACAGGTATTTATATCTATCAGAACTTTACTATTCTCGGGGAACTCCTGGCGTTCCTTGCGAACCTAGATGTATCCAATACTGATGATCTCATACAGGCAGAGATCACACTTAGAGATCTCTATTTCTCGATAACTCCCAAGCAATAAATGCCTATATTTCTCACTTCCCTCATCTCAGCTTCCACCTATACTCTCCTCTACTTCTATCCCAAAAATGATACTCCAGGTTGCACTCTCGAAGCTCAGGACTTCACGAGACTCAAGTGAGAGTTCGGAAATCTGGGTATCCAAATAATTGGAATCTCCAAAGATACCCCATCTTCTCATGAAAAATTCTGTAACAAATATGATCTCGCTATCCAACTCATCTCTGATGAGGATGGATCACTCCATGAGCAGTATGGAGTTATATGAGAAAAGAAAAACTATGGAAAGGTTTCTATTGGGGTAATTCGTTCGACCTTTCTCCTCGATAGCTCATGAAAAATCCTGAAAGAATGGAGGAATGTGAAGGCAACAGGACATGCAGAGAAGGTGCTCAGAGAGGTAAAAGAAATCATATAATCCCGACTAGTAAATAGAGAAAAGATTGGTATACTCTCGGTAACCAATTTTTTTATGTCATCCCTCTTCCAACTCGAATCTCCATACAAGCCAATGGGCGATCAGCCCACTGCAATCAAGACGCTCGTAGACTCGATACAATCATGAAACAAGTTCCAGACGCTCCTCGGTGTGACGGGCTCTGGGAAGACATTCACTATGGCGAATATCATCCAACAGCTCCAGCGACCCGCACTGATCATGGCACATAACAAGACACTCGCCGCTCAGCTCGCTCAGGAGTTCAAGGAATTCTTTCCGACGAGTGCCGTGCACTATTTTGTATCATATTATGACTACTATCAGCCTGAGGCATTCGTCGTGAAGAGTGGTACCTATATCGAGAAAGAGGCCACGATCAACGAAGAGATCGACCGTCTCCGTCATGCTGCAACTGAGTCTCTCCTCACACGCAAAGATGTCATCATCGTCGCATCAGTATCGTGTATCTACGGTATCGGTGAGGTCGATCAGTACGAGGCTCAGTGTCTCAAATTCGCCATAAACCGAGAGTATGTGATAGAGAATATCATCAAGGAGCTCGTCATGGTACAATTCACCCGATCGACAGCCGACTGGAAGCCTGGGATGTTTCTCGTGAAGTGAGATACTCTCGAAATCTGGCCAAGCTCAAGTGAGTCGATTATCCGGCTCGAATTTTTTGGTGATACACTCGAACGGATATCTCGCATCGAGCATCTCACGCACTTCCTCATGGATGATATGGACGAGATTGTGATATTCCCAGCGAAGCATTTTGTCACCGAGAAGTGAGTCATCGAAAGTGTGATACCTCGGATCAAACACGAGATGGAGGAGCAAGTGAAGTATTTCACAGAACACGGTAAACTCGTCGAAGCAGAGCGAATCAAGATGCGAGTCGAGTATGACCTCGAGATGCTCACCGAGACAGGATATGTGAACGGTATCGAGAATTATTCGATGTATCTGGGCAATCGCAACGCCTGAGAACCTCCTGCAACACTGATGGAGTTCTTCGGAGACAACTTCCTGACCTTCATCGACGAGTCACATATGACGATCCCACAGATCGGGGGGATGTATGCTGGAGATAGGGCGAGGAAGGAAAATCTGGTGAACTACGGATTCCGCCTGCCATCAGCTATGGAGAACCGTCCTCTCCAGTTCCATGAGTTCGAGCAAAAGATAGGACAGACCGTTTTCGTCTCCGCCACTCCGTCGAAATACGAGGCCGAACATCAAAAAGTAGTTGCCGAGCAAGTTATCCGTCCGACATGACTCCTCGATCCAGAGATCACGATAGAGGATATGGAGTATATGGTAGATAGCTTGATGCGAAATATTGCATCAGCGACTGCAAGAGGAGAACGGTCGCTGATAACGACGATCACGAAGAAGTCATCAGAGGATCTCGCGACCTATTTTGCAGAGAATGGACTCAAGGTCAGATATCTCCACTCAGAGATCGAGACACTCGAGCGACTCGAGATACTCAGGTCCTACCGCCTCGGTGAGATCGATGTGATCGTGGGTGTCAATCTGCTCAGGGAAGGGCTCGATCTTCCTGAGACATCTTTTATCGGGATACTCGACGCTGAGAAGGTCGGATTCCTTAGATCCAAGACCTCCCTCCTCCAGATCATCGGTCGAGCCGCCCGCAATGTGAACGGGTATGTGATCATGTACTCCGCAGGCTGCAAAGAGTCAATTGCCATGATCGATGCAATCGCCGAGACCAATCGCAGACGAGAAGTGCAGATCGCATACAATACAGAACACTCTATCACCCCGACGACGATCATCTCATCGATCAAGGAGATATCGATCCCATCGAAGAAGACGGAGACATGGGAGTGAAAGGCGGTGATGGGTGATGTGAGTA
>JAYWCE010000064.1:0-13893 GCA_043780775.1 Candidatus Altimarinota bacterium
ATTCTATTATTGATACGATTATCGATGATTTCTATATTTTGAGCAATGAGTTTTCTTTTAAGGAAGAGTTTTTTTATTTGAGGAAATTGGAATGTAAAAATAGCTCTCAAGAGATCGATCTCGATACTGTTGAGCTTCTTTTTATAGATATCGAGCTCTCGTTTATTTTTAAAGTAGATGAATGAGTTTGTATCTTTTTTTTCTTTTTCGACTACTACCTCAGCCTTGGTAGTTCGAGTGAAGAGATTATTGAGCTTATATTCGAGGGTATTTTTTTTCTCAGTTTCAGTTTCTATACGATTCTTGGAGCCAACTTGTTTCAGGAGAGCATTCGTCTCATCCAGGAATTTTTGTTTCTCATCTGTCATTCCGATTTTGAGGAGTGCGAGCTCTGTCTCTCCGATCATCCTGAGTCCATTTTCGACAATCGTACGGATTTTTCAGAGATTTTTAGTTCCTTTAGCTTGGACGAGTGTATTTTCGAGATTTTCGAGATTTATTTTTTGTGTAGGAGTGATGGTCTCATGGTATTTGAGAAAGAGATTTTGTATTTTTTCCACACTAGTATCGATGAATTTTGAGTATTTCTCAATTTCCTTGAGTACTTCTCATGAGATCTCTTGCATCTCTTGTTGATCAGCGGTCTGTCATTTTATTTGATCTTGCTCATCCATATCTTCTCCGAGGGACTCTTTATAGAGCCTATATCCATCTTTTACCTTTGCCGTGATAATTTTTTTTGATTCTTCTGGCATTCCCTCATTGGTATAGATATAGATCACATTATATTTGAGATCTTCGGTGAGTTTTTTATAGGATTTGAATATATCAGTAGATTGGATCTTCCCTGATTGGAGGAGACCATTGACCTTAGCATCAAAATAGAAAAAATTACTACCAACTATAGCTCCAGCAAGATTTTCATGTATCTCGATAATTGAATACCCTTGACTATGAAGCATATTTCGAGCTGCATCAAGATCATTCGCATTAAGAGTGAGAGTGAGTTTTTTACTTCATTTCGAGCATGTAGCCTGGAATTGCATATAACTCTAAATAATCTTTGAAGTAAGTGGTTCGATGCTGTACTCTCGGGTGTTATTATGTACACTTATTTGTGATATAATAGTTTCGAAAAATATTGAGAAATCATGATCACTCAAAATATCCAAAGAAAGTATATAAAGATCTTTTTCCTCTGGTCATATACTGAGAGATCCTATTACTTGCTTGAGTGTTTCGGATTTTTCACCTCGAGTTTCGAGCGTTATTCCAAAAAATTGCATAGAGAAAGTATACGAAAATTCAGAATTTTACAATAGCTTTTTTAGAAAAGAAAATTTTAATTTATTTATCTAATCTTATTATAGATACCAAAGTTAAAAATAAGTTTCAATAATGAGTCAAAAATATAAAAATAAACAATTACACATCATAATCTAAAGAAAGGAGAATTAAGAGAGTATAGTACATAAAAATTTATACTTTCTTACATACAAAATATTGTGAATAATATAATAAGATTGATTTGTTTTTTACCCAAAAATTCCTACACTGGACTCTATATAATAACTCAAATCACAATTCTATGACTTTTATACAAAAAACCGTATTCATTCCTATTATTTGTACACTCCTCTGACTCGCTATTGGATATAGACTCACACAGTATATCCCAGTGTATCATACCAATATGAGCGTCAACCAAAAAATCGATACCAATATATCATCATTGGATATTTTTGCTACAACAAAAATACAAAAAACGATGGATATTATTAGGCAGTACTCATATAGATTCGATCAGAAAACAAAAACAGAAATAGAAGATGCAATGATGAAGTCTATTGTAAATGGCCTCGGAGACAAGCATAGTACTTACTTTACACAAAAAGAAACTACAGACTTCGAGGAGGCTCTTCGTGGAGATTTTGAGTGAATTGGTGCCGTGATTAATGAGGATCCAAAAGGGATAAAAATAATGAAAATAATTGTCGGATCTCCAGCAGAAAAGGCAGGACTCAAAGCGGGTGATATCATGACTCGTGTGGGTGATACGAGTATCATTGGCAAGTCTACAGAGGATGCGGTGAAGGTGATCCGTGGACCAAAAGGAACTACAGCTCAAATCACCTATAGACGAGGAGAGGATACTACAGAACTACATGTTAGTGTAATGAGAGATCGTGTGAATGTACCGTCAGTTGCTGAGAAGATGCTCGAAAATAATATCGGATATATCGAGATAGCAACATTTGGTGAGCATACATCGAGCGAGTTCGTGAAATCATGGAATACTCTCACACAATCTGGGGCTCAGGGTATTATTCTCGATTTTCGTAACAATGGAGGAGGATATCTCGATACTGCCGTTGATCTTGCATCCATAGTGCTACCAGAGTGAGCTCCAGTAGTTATCATCAAACAAAATGATACTACCAAAAATGAAACCCTCACTACAAAACCTAGAACCAAGAATAATATAAATATCCCACTCATTATCCTAATTAATGACTTCTCAGCATCTGCGAGTGAAATATTTGCTGGAGCCATGCAGGACCATGGACGAGCCCTCCTCCTTGGTGAAAAGTCATATGGAAAATGATCTGTACAAGAGCCATTCGACCTCGGAGATGGGAGTATCATTAAGATCACAACAGCTCGTTGGTATACTCCCAAGGATACGAGTATCGATGAGAAAGGGATCACTCCAGATATCAGTGTTGTACTTACAAATAAGGATTATGAGAATATATTCGATCGTCAACTCAAGGCAGCAGAACTCATCATTCGAGATCAGATTTCTATGACGGGATCTCTCCAATCTCTGAAAGAAAAATATAAAACAAATAACTTCAGATCACTTACAGGAAGTACTATAACCAAATAAATCTATGTATCTCAAATCTAATCCAAACTGTCTCATTGCTTAAAAAATAGAAGTATATTTCTATTTTTTTACTTTTTTCACCATGAATCAAACAGCACCACATATCCTGGGCAGAGATCCAGAGGCACATAGTTATCTCATAGGTGAGCAAGATCGCCAGCGATATGAGCTCGAACTCATTGCGAGTGAGAACTATGTTTCTGAGGCAGTTCTCGAGGCTAATGGCTCTATTTTTACCAATAAGTATAGCGAGGGATATCCAGGAAAACGCTACTATGCGGGACAAGAATGGGTCGACAAGATAGAGAATCTCGCGATCAATAGGGCTAAGCAACTCTTTGGGGCAGAATATGTGAATGTACAACCACACTCAGGATCTCCTGCGAATCTCGCTGTATTTTTTGCACTCCTCTCACCAGGTGACACGATCCTCGGGATGAATCTCGATCACGGAGGACATCTCTCGCATGGCCATCCTCTCAACTATTCTGGGAAAATGTTCCATATTATCCCATATGGTGTCGATAGATTGACAGAGCTCATCGACATGAATATTGTCGAACAATTAGCGAAAGAACACAAGCCAAAACTCATCATCGCAGGATTCTCTGCATATTCCAGGTCGATCGATTGGGCGAGATTCCGCCGTATTGCTGATGAAACTGGGGCTATATTGATGGCTGATATTGCTCATATCGCAGGACTCATTGCTGGTGGTGCCCTCGAGAATCCTATCCCCTATTGTGATATTGTCACGACCACAACACACAAGACTCTCAGATGACCACGTGGTGCGATGATCATGGCAAGTGCGAAATATGGTCCAGATATTGCCAGGTCGGTATTCCCAGGTATCCAATGAGGTCCACATGAGCATTCCATCTTCGCTAAGGCTGTTGCTTTTGGTGAAGCACTCGACCCATCATTTTCGACATATGTTCGCCAAATTATCGCCAATGCTCGCCAAATGGCGAAGGTATTCCACGATGCCTGAATCCGTGTCGTATCAGGAGGAACCGACAACCATATCGTACTTCTGGATATATATGGATCTCTCGGTCTCACGGGCAAGGAGGCAGAGCACATCCTCGAATACATTGGTGTGTCGACCAACAAGAATATGATCCCCTATGATCCCCGTAAGCCACTCGATCCATCAGGGATCCGTATCGGGACGCCTGCTATCACGACCCGTGGATTCGATGAGACTGTATCAGAGCAATTGGCCCATATCATGGTGGCAGCTCTCCGCAATCCTACCGATGAGACCCTTCTCACGAGCCTCAAATCAGAGGTTCGCGAACTCTGCATAGCCTATCCTATCCCTGGAATTCACTAATCAATTATGGAAGATCTCTATATCACATCCAACTCAGAGTCCAATGAATGAGGAGCCTCCTCACCCGAAGCGATACGAGAGAAGAGCGAAAAACAAAAAGAGTCCTACAAAAAAGCTCAGACTCAGATACAGCGAGCCCAAAAAGATGAAAAAAAAGCAAAAGGAGACAACGATGAACTCTTCCATATTCTCACACGATTTATCCGGAATCCGTATTATGAGATTCTCATCCCTCAGGTGACTGAGTTACTCACCACTACTCTCCCATCACGTCCCATCATCGGTATGCTTGCTCTCATCTATCCTGATGCGGCCCATCATGTATTTCATACGATTGGTGAGTGAGATCGTATCCATCTGATGCAGTCACTCCATCGCTATGATGAGCCATGGATATTTCATGAGCGAGACCTCCATGCGTCCCTGCGTGAGTGGATCAGTACTTGGATCGATAGTTTCGATCGATATATGATCATTGAGGGATCGTCACTGATCATGCAAAAAAAATTCTTCACCATGATAGAACAATCAGAATCAACGATTCTCTCTGGGATCACCGAGTTTGTTCTTTTCTTTTTCCGGTCTTGCAATATCATCATCTCTCGATCGACAACGGAGTCATATAGTCGTTTCATCCTGAAAAATATCCGTAGTACCCTACAAAAATCAATCTGTAGCCATCCAGACTCAGATATGGCAGTAGATATATCATTAGTTGATATGAATCTATTTGGATTGTAGGAGATTTTTCTTTTCCATATAGAGTACGACCGATAGCATAATTCCTATGAGGAAGATGGCGAGTGGTTCGGCCCATTTTGCATCGAGCGTATAGATATACCCATTCCCGAAAAACTGCCCTACTCACATAATATAGGCAGTCGGGAGATAGATCGTCCAGCCCCAGATATAGAGTAGCCAACCACCGATGAGAGCAAAGAGGAGATAGAGAACACTCGCGAGTAGTATCCAGCCGAGTACCCCACTGATGAGGATATTCGATACGATGGTGAAGAGAGGAATCACGCCAAAGTGATATATGATCGCAATGATACTGCCAGCACTCGCAGCGAGAGTCACGCTGATGATATCGATGAAGAATCGAGGAGTGTATCTATTGGTGAGGATCTGTTGGAGTGGTGGATGCCAGAGGAGGATACCGAGTGTCCCTGCAAATGAGAGACCGAAACCTGCATCATAGATGAGAGCAAGAGGAGAATAGAGAAGGATACTCCATCCAACGAGGAACAATATAGCGAGTGAGGATGCTCGCTTGCCTCACTCGATAGCCATATAGGTGATGAGGCCCATGGCGACCGCTCGCACTACAGGCATATCCCAGCCGACAAGACTCCCATATGCGAGGACAAATAATATCACAATACCTCATCGTACCCAACGACCTATCGGTATATATCGTAGTATCCCTATCAGGATGACTATCACAAATGCAATATTCGATCCACTCACTACGAGAATATGGGTGATCCCTGCATTCGTGAATGACTTCTTTGTTTCGCTCGATAGGAGCTCGATGTTCCCTATAGTCATACCGAGCACTATCCCTGCGACATTCTCTGGGAATCATCGGAATATCACTGATTTGGCCCATAATTGTACTATTGTGAGGATTCCAGGATCGCCTATAGTTATTCGCCTGAATATTGGAACGATACTTTTTCAGTAGACACTATGATACCATGCGTATCCTGAGAATCCCTTCAGTGGATGTTCGATTACTTTCATTACCTTGCCAGTATATTCGATGGTATCCCCGATTCCGATGTGGAGATTGCTCGGTATCTCGAGGAATATTCCTATATTTTTGCTCCCGAATATCTCTGTATGTCCTGTCGATCTATTGGCGATCTTGTCGATATAGAGTCGATATGTTGATGAGAGATCACTCGTATAGAGGAGCTGATCTACTCTCCCTGTCACGATGTATGATCCAGAGAAATCACTAGTTCCTCGTTGTATATTTGCCCAGTCAGCCTGTCTCCCCGCATAGTCTGTGTGTCACATATACCAGCCACCGAGTGATAGAGTGAGGGTGAGGAGTATGATATACCAACGCTGCCATCATCCGAGTAGTACGATCACTAGAGGAAAGAGTAGACAGAGCTCGATACTCAGGAACCAATTCGACATGATGCCACAACCGATACCGATCGTATAGGCAAAAAAGCTCAGAAAAAAGAACATCCGTGGATGCTCTATAGCTTGATGATACGGAGTATTCATATGAGTGCGTAGGATATGAGGCCGAGAGCGATGATCTGTGTCAAGTTCAGATATATCCGAGAGCTGAAGAGGTCACTAGCTCCGTTGAGGAACTCACCGAGTAGCAGTACAACCGAGAATATCCCCATCCCCATGTATCAGATGAGTCCTTCCGGGAGATGTATCTTGTTCTCTATACGGTAGAGAAAGAATACGGTCAAAAAAGCTGAAAGTGAATACATAATTGGGAGTGGGAATGTTGGATTCTGGAATGGTACAATGCTATCAGGACTCATATAATGTATCGAGAACCATGTATCGAGTACTATTCCATAGAGTTGTCCACCGAGGAGAGTTCCTATGTATCCTATGATCGCCGCAACGAGGAATGCAGGTACAATGCTATCCCAATATTTCGGACGATCCTTGGCCCTATTCCAGGTCTTGTAGAAAAATATGATGAGGAACCCAAACACGCCACCAGCAAATGAGAGACTATAGTTGTCTGTGATGAAAAACTGCTTCAAAAATGCGAAAATATCCCCGCTACCAAAGAGATCTATAAAGAGAAACTTCTCTGTACGCCAATCAGCAAGAATAGAGAAAATACGACCAAAAAAGAAAATAGAGAGTGTAAAATCAATAATCGAATCAAATATATGGCAAGGCAGTCATCGGCGGAGCGAAAAATAGTGCAGAAGCATAAAAAATACAGCCCAAGCAATGATCATGCAGAGTCAGAATGTATAGACAGATATCCAGCTTCAGATGTTGATAATGGGGTACATAGGTGGGGAGAACTTAGAACTTAGAATTATTTCGCATACTCCACGACTCGTTTCTCGCGAATCAGATTGATCTTCACCTCACCTGGATAGCTACAGTTTGCCTCGATCTGCTCAGCGATAGCTCTCGCTCGCTTCTCTGCATCGAGGTCTGATACCGTGTCCGCATCGACGAATACTCGGATCTCACGACCAGCTGAGAGGGCATATGCCTTGTTGATCCCCGGAAAGCTCATGGCGATATTCTCCATCTCCTGATTTCTCTTGACGAAGTCCTCGACATTCATCCGTCTTGCTCCTGGTCTGACTGCGGATATCGCATCCGCGATCTGCACGATCTTGGTTTCGATACAAATCTGAGGGACATCATCATGATGCCCTTCGATGATATTGACAGTCTTCTCATCGAGTCCATACTTGCGAGCGATACGCCCTCCGATCTCTGGGTGTGTTCCCTCGATATCGTGATCCATGGCCTTGCCGAGATCATGGAGGAGTCCCCCTTTGAGTGCGAGTACTGGATCAGCTCCGATCAGCTTCGCTATTGCCTCAGCGATATAGGCGACCTCCTTGCTATGCATGAGGATATTCTGCCCGTAGCTGGTACGAAACCTGAATTTCCCAATCAGTGGGATGATCTCCTCAGGGATTCCGATCACCCCCATCTCATCGATCGTCTTGCGACCGAGGTCGTAGATGAGCTTGTCAGCATCGGCTTGATTTTTCTCCACGATCTCCTCGATACGAGCCGGTTGGATCCGCTTGTCTGCGATGAGGTCTTCGAGTGACTTCTTAGCGATATATCGGCGAAATAGGTCAAAACTCGAGAGAAACACGGTATCAGGAGCATCGTCGATGATGAGCGATACGCCAGTTGCCTTCTCGAATGCGATGATATTGCGTCACTCTTTCCCGATGATCTTGCCCTTCAGATCGTCACTCTCGAGTTGCACCATCGTCTGTGTGCTCTCACCAGTGACCTCGCCTGCATATTGTTGGATTGATTTGATGAGGATCTCACGAGCCATATCGGCTTCACGATTTT
The DNA here is from genome assembly GCA_043780775.1 of Candidatus Altimarinota bacterium. GTDB lineage: Bacteria > Patescibacteriota > Gracilibacteria > BD1-5 > UBA2023 > JABFSX01. Next base: position 8,283 of record JAYWCE010000064.1, read on the forward strand.
TGAGTTCCTTTTTCTTTTTCTCTATGAGACTGACGATATCTCGCTCATACATATCCTCAGTAGACTGCATGAGGAGTGCCTTCGCCTCCTCAGTGGAGAGCCGAGCAATAGACTCGAGCTTGGTGCCGAGTTCTGAGTTCTTGCGATCGAGTGTAGCGATGCGATCGTCGATGAGTGTTTCTTTTTGTCTCAGAGCGTTCTGCTTACCCTCGAGTTCTTCGTACTTGCGATCGATTTTTTGCTCCTTTTCGGCGAGTCGATTCTCGAGCTCTACCGCTCACTGCTTGCGTTCACGGATATCGACTCTGGCATCGTCGATCTCTTTTCTCAGATTGGTAGCGATCAGCTCAGCCCGAGAGATGACATCTTGGGACTTGGTCTCCGCATCAATCAGGATCTTGTTACCTGATTTTCTCTGTTTCTCTTGCAAGAACAAAAATGAGCCGACACCACCTCAAATCACCCCAACAAGGAGTGAGAGGAATACAAAAATATTCATATAAAATTAGAGTTTAAGATTGATAACTGGTATGTTGGATTTTTGGTTCCTTTTATTTTGTCATCCCGTGGTTCCTGGAGCACGGGATCTGTATCTAAAAAGGAACGGATTCTGAGCTGAGATACCTCAGAATGACAGAAACAGAGGGATTTTCCTACCGAGAATGATCTCCTAGGTTATACCCCTGTGGTACAAGACCATGGGAACTACAGAGCTATGAGAATGGCAGAAAAAATAGGGACTGACGGAAATAAAACATTGATAACTGGTTGTATGATTTTGGACTGGTGCACTATGTCTCGAAATCTAAAGTCTAAGACTTCAGTTCCCAGCTCTAATACTCCAGTTCCCACTCACTCTATACAAAAAAACAAAAATTGCGAATTTTTTTGTATTTTTCCGCTCCCAGTCTATTATACAAGCCCGTACAACTATATTGTATATATTTTTTTTTATGGTTTTATATTTTTTCGAGGTGAAAAGAGTGTGAAGAGGCGCTACTTTTATTTGACTTTAAGGCTCTATTTCATAGTATTTGCGTGTAATCTTCGGATCTTGGTCTCTTATATGATCCCTGGAAGAGCTCATTAACATCTCTTTCTCAAAAATAGCTTGGTTCCACCTCTTGTATCCATACATGAGGAGAGGAAGAAGGCTAGAGCTTAGTTCTTAGAATTTAGAACTTAGAATGAATGCAGGATTGGTATATTAATACTGATTTTATTTTTTATCTAAGCTCTAAATTCTAAATTCTAAATTCTCTTTCTTCCTCTCGTTATGCAAATAACTTGAGGTTAAAGCTTTAACCTCCCTGTCGGTCAACGACAGATGGTTGTCTCTCTACTGACCATAGAGAGCAAAATCCGATATATACTGACCATATATATCACAATGGTTCCCGCTTGTCGCCGCTCCTTTATTTTTTTACCCATATATTATTATGAGTAACTTCTCTACGAAGATCGCTTCTACAGTAAGTGTAGTAGCTCTCGTCGCTACAGCTATGAGTGCATCACTCGTATCTGCTGCCTCAGAGTTCCTCCCTTACGCAGAGCTCCTTGCTGATAACTCAGTTATCGCTACACAAACAAACGAGTCAGGGTATCGTCTTGATGCCAATGTCACTCGTGCAGAAATGGCTAAGGTCACTGCAAATCTCGGTGGATACACTCCTACATCATGTACAGGTACTACTTACGGTGACGTAGGTACTGTCCTCGGTGATCTCTGTGGTGCTATTGAGGCTCTCGCTGAGGCTGGTGTTATCTCTACTGCCAATGCCAACTTCCGTCCATCAGCTCCTGTCACTCGTGCTGAGGCTACTAAGATGCTCATCGGAGCAGTTGGTGAGGCTGGTAGCTCGACTGATGCTGGATATACAGACATCGCGAGTCTCGGTGATCTTGCTATGTACATCAATCGTGCAAACGAACTCGGATGTGCAGCTAAGGCTACATACTTCCGCCCAAATGCTACTGCATCTCGTGGTGAGTCGTTCAAGCTCGCAGCATGTATAGCTGGACTCACTCCTACAACTCCTCCTACTACTGGAACTGGTACTACAGGTACTGGTACTACTGGTACTGGTGTAGTTGCTAAAGGTGCTCTTACTGTCGCTCTCGACGGTGCTGCTGTTGCACAGTATGTACCTAAGAACGGATCATCAATCAAGGTAGGAGCTGTCAAGCTCACTGCTGGTACTGCTGATGTGACTGTACAGTCACTCGTTGTAACTCGTTCAGGACTCGGAAATGCTAACGATATTACTTCTTCAAACGGTGTTCGTGCCTCTCAGAGTGGTGTTGTTATCTCGAGCTCTGCTGATTACTACAATCCTACTTCTCAGAAGGCTACTGTCTATTTCTCTCCTGCTCTCGTGGTGAAGGCTGGTACTTCTACTTCTGTAGATGTCCTCGTCAACCTCTCTGGTGCTGAGAATAGCCAACACCAGTTTACTCTTGATGCAGTAAATGCTTCAAATACAACAGTAACTGGTACTCCTATTACTCTTGGTCTTCTCAATACTACTTCGTATGTAACTGCTACTACTAATGCTAATCTTGCAAATGCTGGTGGATCTATTACTACTGGTAAGGCGAACCAACTCTTTGCTAAGATCGATATAGCTGCAGGTGGACGCGAATCTAAGGTAACTGGATTCACTCTTACTCGCTCTGGAGCTACAGACTTCACAAAGAGACTCACAAATGTCAAAGTATACAAAAATGGTGTTGCTGTCGGTACAGTCTCTATGACTTCTGAGAAACTCTCAGTAACAGGACTCGCTGATATCCTCGCTTCTGGAAATACTCAGACATATGAGCTCCGTGGTGATATCCTCGTCGATGCTAACAGTACGACTCTCGGTCTCAAGATCGATGCTACTACTGACGTCAATGTAGTGGAGATGGCTACTGGCTACTCTACTCAGGTTTCTGTTGGTACAGCTTCTATTGCTATTACATTCGGTGCAGTTGAATTCACCTTCTCTAAATCTTCGACTGGTAATGTCACTATCGCTCCAGGTGTAAACAATGTTAAGCTTTTTGACGGTAAACTCGCGTCTATGACTCCAGTTTCTGTACGAACTCTTACTATTACTCCTACAGTAACAGGTACTGGTATCACAGCATTTGTAAATGATCAACTCTCTGTGAAACTCAATGGTTCAGAGATCGCGACTCTCACATCTCTCAGTGGTGCTCAGGTACGAACGGTTTCATTCGTAGTTGATTCTGCAAACCCTGCAGTCCTCACTATCGAAGGTTCTACGAAGAACAATGCTAGCATTGCTCCTTCTTCTTACCAATTTACTGTCGCTCTCACTGAGGTTCGTGACTCTAGTAACAATGCTATCACTAGTCTTGGAGCTGGATCACAACTCACTGGTGATAAGACAACTGTCAATACTTCTGCGGTAGAGCTCAAGACAGCTACTATAGCTGCTCCTTCTACTTCTCGTATCTATTCTTCAGCTGAACAAGAGATTGGACGATTTGCTCTCACTGCTCGCAATGAGGTAGCTCGTGTTCAATCAGTAGTTCTCAACAATGTTGGTTCTGCTAATATTCAAGCTATTGCTAACTCTACTTCAAGCGCTAAGCTCGTAGACGTTGCGTGAGCTGAGGTTTCTGCTACAGTTACGCTCTCTGGAAATACTATCACATTCTCTAGTATGAATGATACTATTGCGAAGGATGTTACAAAGAACTATAAGGTTATGCTCGGAGTCAGTTCAGTTGATGCCAACCTTGGTCAGACTGTTCAGCTCTCTGTATCAACTGGAGGACTCTCTATTGTCCGTGATTCTAATTCTACGGCAATTATGCCTACTGGTTCTGCAACTACAAAACTCTATACTATCGGTGCTGTTGCACCTACGGTATTGGTTACTTCATTAACTGAAAATACATTCAAGGTTCGTGTCACTAATCCTGATACTAATACTGGTATTACTCTTACTGGAGCTACATTCGACTTCAAGACGGCTCTTCCTGGTAGTACTACGTACTCCGCTACGGCTTGTCTTCGAGATCTCGGAAATACAAATACTTGTAGTGGTTCTGGAACTTCTGGTTCTGGTGCTATTCCTGGTCTTGCTCAGGTACTCACTGTATCTGGTCTCACGACTAATATGACTGCTGACAAGAACGGAGGATATGTTGAGTTCGAAGTATACATCACTTCAGCTAACCTCCTTCCTACAGGAGCACAACTTCAGGTAGCTCTCACTCGCCTCAACTATACTGTTGGTGGTGTTTCAGATACTGAGACATACGTCGGTACATCTGGTGCGAGTGCTACATTCGTAAAATAATCCATTCTTCCTCGGAAGATAGGTTATCCAGGTCCCGCTACAAAAATCCCCCCTTTATTGGGGGGATTTTTGTTGTTTCTTTCACAAAAAGTTTTGCATTTCCATAAAATATGATATAATTACGGTGTTCTCGAAGAAGAACAGGTAGATAAACCTCCTTTGAAAAATCCCCATCGTAAGTGGGGATTTTTCTTTGTCGATTTAGCGTTTCCGTTTCACGACTCGCTTTCGTCTCTTGTATATTACTATACAGATTGAGCGATTCTTCCAGTATGGAAGCTCGAAGAAGACTTTTTTCATAGTTCAAATGGAGAGAGGAAATGAGGGCTTGCCCGCAATTTCTGAACGGAATGCAGAACTAAGAGGCAAAGCCTCATAAGATGAAAAGGTTAGAGGATAAACCTCCCTACTCCCACTGGAAGTAGGGAGCCGAGACAGTATATGGATCATTCTGACTGAGTCAATGCATACAAGGGCCAAAATTGGAGGGGTTTTTTGCTGTTGATTTTTTGGACTTTTTCCCTATACTGCCACTATGCTCACACTCAGACAAGTATCCGTATCCATACACGACAAGGAGATCGTTCATGACTTCAACTATACATTTGCTGGAGGCGAGACGATAGCGATCCTCGGTCACAACGGCTCAGGCAAGTCATCTCTCGCACTCTCCATCATGGGTCATCCGAGATACCAGACTACAGGATCTATCATCCTCGATGGTACTGATATATCGACAGTATCGCCAACAGATCGCTATATTGCTGGACTATTCCTCTCGTTCCAGAATATTCCAGAGATCCCAGGTATACGAGTATCTGAGTACCTCCGTACGATCTACAATACTCACTTTGCTCGCCAACATATCGACACCAAGTCGCCATCTCCGTTCGTATTCCGCCGTATGATCGAGAAGATGCTCCCAGGACTCGGACTCGATCCATCGATCCTCGATCGTGACCTCTTCGTCGGATTCTCTGGTGGCGAAAAGCGTCGTATTGAGCTCCTCCAAGTTGCCCTACTCAATCCCAGTGTTATCATGCTCGATGAGATCGATTCCGGGCTCGATATTGATGCGATCGACATACTCCGCCAACAGATCGATACATGGCGAAAAACCGGAAAGACAATTATCCTCATCACGCACAACTTCCACCTCCTCGATAGTATTGATGTCGACCGTATCATCGTCATGCGAGATGGGAAAATAGAGAAATATGGTGACCGATCTCTGATTGCCGATATTCGAATCCAGGGATACAAATAACACGATAACAATTCAAAACTATGACAAT